>NZ_JAUCAP010000006.1:0-67784 GCF_030361045.1 Lentilactobacillus sp. TOM.63 | reverse complement strand
TTATTCTAACGAGAAACAAAAAATCTGTCATCAGTAATAGATAAAATCTATTACCAACAACAGATATTGTAGAACCTCTATTTATTAGACAAATAGGAAAGTGCTTTTTTGCTGTGCGAACGAAAGCTTTCCTAATCTCTTAGATTGCGGATCATGGCCGCAGATAGACTCGTTCTTATTTTTGAATACCAATGAATACCTCAATCAGCCAAAAAACGCCGAGCCCAATCGCTAGTAAACCAATTATTAAAGAAAAAATGAAGTTATAAAACGGTGTGATTAGAAAGATAATACCTAAGCCGTTAGAAAATAGGCCACAAATTGTGAGGACAATTTCCAGCGTTAGCCAAAGTCGCAGCTCTTTGAATCGCATTTTCTTTGTCCGCATTAAAAAGAGTGCGATTAGGCCAACCAACGTTGTCACAATTAAGATGTAGAGCGAAGAATCATTCCAAATACTCATGTCGGTCCTCCTAATGAATGATTAGGCATTAGAGAAATGGAATGAGCTGATTCACTTCAATAAAGCCTTAATAACTGCTTCGCCGACATCGGTTGCTGAATCTGCATTTTGACCAGTGATCAGCCGATTATCAACGACCACGTGGGATTTGAAGGCCTCTCCTTTTTCAAAAGTGGCCCCGGATTTCTTCAGTTCATCCTCTGGTAGGAATTTAACATCGTTGGTTAAGCCGTTTAAGGCTTCTTCATCGTTGGTAAAACTCGTTAATTTTCTGCCGTTTACAAAGCGTTTGCCGTCAGTTGTCCTGATTGCCAGCAATGCTGAAACGCCAATACAATTGGCAGCGATGATTCCGTCGTTGTTATAAATAGCGGATGCAATGCTTGCCAACTCTTTATTTTCTGGAAAATCGGTCATTGCCCCGTGACCACCAACAAAATAAATGACTTGATAGTCGGCTGGTTGAATATCAGCTGGCTTCAGAGATTTTGCCAAATGAGTATTCCGGAATTCATCATCTAAATAATATTGCCAGTCGATCTGGTCCATCATGTCTGGTGCTAAGCTAAGGGGATCGATGGGAACATACCCCCCCTTTGGACTCATGTAATCAACGTCGATGCCATTTTCCTGCATCACCTTATTGAAATGAGCGGCTTCTCGAAGCCAAATGCCGGTAGCTTTATACAGTTTATCGAACTTTGCATTATTGGTTACAACGATCAATGCCTTTGTCATGAATTACTTTACCTCACTTTTTAACTCGCTCGTCAAACTTCCCCTTCGTCTATATTACTACATTCTGATTGGGAATGATTGAAAATGGGGTGTTGTAATCTGAAAGGAAAATATGTTACCCTAAAACTTAACTGTTTGGATAACAGTTTTTACATAATGCAGAATAGTTAACCGTTTTGCTTCGCACACTGGATCTTAGGACTGCTGCGTAAAGCAGGAGTCTGCACGTAAGCACCACAAACAAAAATCCTAAAAACCAGGATTTCTGTTTATGGCGACTTACGCTCCGACTCCTAACCGCTTTGCTTCGCACACTGGATCTTAGGACTGTTGCGCAAAACAGAAACTTCCTCATAAGCACCCCAGCCAGAAATTCAAAACCAGAATTTATGTCTGGGGAGCCTTATGATCCAGTTTCTAACCGTTTTGCTTCGCACACTCAATTAAAATAGGAGGCACAAATGTCAGACATTATTTTAAACGTTCAACATCTTAACAAGAGTTTTGGTTCCAAACATGTCTTGAAAGATGTTTCATTTTCCGTTGAACGCGGTCACATCGTCGGGTTAGTTGGTCCTAACGGGGCTGGTAAATCAACCATCATGAAGGCTGTGCTAGGATTATTTAACTATGCCAGCGGCCAGATTACGATCGATGGTGACGCAGTTTCACCCATAAGTCATCAAGCAATGGACAAGGTTGGCGCCTTGATCGAATACCCTGGGATTTATCCATTTTTGACCGGAATGCAGCACTTGAAGCTATTCTCGAAGGAAACGACCGGTCAGGATCAGATTGATGAGATTGTTGATCGGATGAAGATGACGACCTATATTGATCGGAAAGCCAAAACCTATTCATTAGGGATGAAGCAGAAGCTCGGAATTGCCTTGGCATTAGTAAACCAACCAAAATTTGTGATCTTAGATGAGCCGATGAATGGTTTGGATCCCCAAGCAAATAAAGACTTGCGGACAATTATTTTAGACCTCGCCAAACAAGGGACCACATTTTTGATTTCCAGCCATATCTTGAGCGAACTGGAAAAGTTAATTGATGACCTGGTTGTGATTGATAAAGGTCAAATTGTGTATAAGGAAAGCATGGCTACCCTTGAAAGCGGCGGCAAACGACTTTTGGTTGTGAAGACTTCTGACGATGACAAGGCAACGATAATCCTGACCCAGAATGGGTATCAGCTTGACCAAACTGCCGGTGTCAGCATCATTGAAACTGATGACACCAAAATGGCCGACGTCATTAAATTGTTGTCTGACAACGGCATCGACATTGAGGACGTTCAACATGTCCATAGTGACTTGGAAACCTCATTGTTGGAATTGCTGAAGAACGACAAAGTAAAGGAGTCATAGAATGATAACCTTAGTTAAACAAGAAACCTATAAATTACTGCATAAGAAAAGTACCCCGGCAGTTTCAATTGCCCTATTGATCATCATGACGGCCTTTGGTGTTTTGAGCAAACTCTATCCGAAGTATTGGTCAGCCAAGAATATGTTTACGACGATGTATACCGGTGGCAGCTGGGTTGTCTTGTTCCTGATTGCCGCATGCAGTTCAATTATCGCAATGGAATTTCAGTATGGCACGATCAAGGAATTGCTTTATCGAAAGTATTATCGGGGTGAAATTCTGGTTAGTAAGTGGATCACCATGTTGATCTACTCAATTTATTTCTATGCTTTAGTGTTTGTCTATTCCTTGATCTTGAAAGTCGTTTTATATAACGGCAACTTCAAATTAACTGATACTTATGCAAATAACCAAAGTATCATTGAAACTCAGTTGATGAACCTCATTGGCCAGTTCCTGTCAGTATGGTTAGTGTTGAGCTTGGTATTATTGCTGGCAAACATTTTCAAGAGCACCGCTGCGGCAATTTCAATCGGCATCATTGGCTACTTTGCCCTGAGTGTGGTATCTGGATTAATGTTTGTGTTGATGCAGAAATGGGACTGGCTTAAGTGGAACCCGTTGAATATGATGAATTTACCGGCTCAGCTGACTTCAGACACTTATCATAAGATGACGCTATTATCGACGCCGGAAATGATATGTGGCAGCCTGGCTTATACGGCAATTTTTATGGCGATCAGCTATGTGGTCTTTAAACGGAGAAGCGTGTAAGAGGCTCAGATCGTCCATGGAACCGTGATGAGCGATAGCCTGCGACAAACGGCTGATTTAGGCCATTTAAGTAAAAAAGCAATGCATTCCAAATCAGGGGTGCATTATTTTTTTACTTAGATTCTGGGATCAAATCGCCGTTCGTCACAATCTCGTCTAACCATTCTCTAGCTGAGTAGTGCGCCAACAGCTATGTTATGATAAAGTTGTTTCATTTCAGGAAGAGGGGGGGCTTCAAATATGCTTGGAAAGCCATTATTAAAACAATCAATTAATAAATTTTTTCATAACTGGGGCGCCTACGTTACTTTAGTTATTGTCATGAATGTGATCTTAGCTGGTCTGATTGTCCCGATGCTGGAGTACTTTACAAGTTTTATCTTACGAAGTAATCAAATTCCGTACATATCTTATACCAACGTTGGCTGGCTGTTGACTGCCAAGCCACTCGCAGTTGTTGAACTGATTCTTCTGCTGGGGATTCTTTTTGCGCTGGTCTTTTGGCAGTTCGCATTTTTACTCTACGGTATCGATAACATCGCTTATAGTCAGAATCAGAGTCTCTGGAAAATTGTCAGGAATGCAATTAACGACATGCGGCGACTGCGATTTGCCAGCTTCTTATTTTTCTTGGGCTATTTTATTTTGATCATGCCATTTTCTTATACTTATCTCAATTCACCACTGCTTGCTAAAGCGGCGATTCCGACGTTTGTTTTGGATGATCTGGAGCAAAACAAGTACCTGGCAGTTCTTCTGGCTGTTCTGGCAATTGCCGTTTTCTACATCAGCATTCGCTTAATTCAAGTCTTGCCACTGATGATTTTGACTCATCAGACCGGATTTTCCGCTGCTAAAAAAAGTTGGGAAATGACCCGCGGCAAATCGTGGCAGTACTTTTGGCGACTATTGGTTCTTGGGGCAATTAGCCTGGTATCAACGGCCCTGTTGTCATTTGCGCTCTATGGGTTTCAAAAATACTTGGACGGCCAGTCCGGTAGTATCGCCTTTGCCGGTGCAGTGATGAATATGGGCGTACTCATGATTTGGCAACGCCTGATTGCCTCATTTAGCGTGGTAGTCTTTATGCTCATGTTGACGTCAGTGGCGGGGGAACGGAACTTAAGCCGAGCTCCTCAGACTATTGCTAAGCTGTCACCCCGTCGGAAAATGAGGCGGCGATTGGCGGCCCTGACGTTGATCTTGCTATTTTTGGGTGGCCTTGTTACTTATAATGGCCTGTACTTAAAGGGCAGCCTGTTAACGCGGCCGCTCACCATTTCTCATCGCGGGGTCGATGATGGCAATGGTGTCCAGAATACCATCCCGGCACTGAACAAAACCAGTAAAGAAAAGCCGGATTACGTTGAGATGGACATTCATGAAACTAAAGATCATCAGTTTGTGGTCATGCATGATGAAAATTTGCAAAAATTGGCCGGCGTGGATGCAGCACCTTATGAATTAACATTGGCTCAACTGAAACGGCTGATTGTTCATGAAAATGGGCACACGGCTCATATTGCCAGCTTTGACGATTATTTAGCCGCAGCCGAGCGGGATCATCAAAAGCTGTTGGTTGAAATCAAAACGACCAGTCACGACAGTCCGAATATGCTCAGCCTGTTTATCAAAAAGTATCAACGACGCCTATTACGTGACCATGATCACATTCATTCGTTGGATTACAACGTGATCAGCGGGTTGAAGCAACGCGCTCCCAAATTATTTGTCAGCTACATTCTTCCGTACAACTTCTCATTTCCGGAAACTAAGGCAAATGCTTACACAATGGAAGAAACGACGTTAAATAACCAATTTGTTCAGCAATCCCACGACCATCGTCAACAGGTCTACGGTTGGACTGTTGACGATTCGGATGATATGACCAGGCTGTTATTCATGAATGTGGACGGGATCATTACGGATGATTTAAATGAGCTTAAAGGGGTCATTCAGACGAACTTTAACCATCCAAGTTATGCCAGGCGGTTACTGATTTACTCCGATGAATTACAAATTGAGGATACCAGTAACTAATGAATATTTTTTAAAATTGGGGGATGAACCATGACATTCTACACCTATAACTACCTGCATCAGTCCCAAGGAAATTGGCAGTACGCTCGAATGATTATTCTAAGCGTGCTGGCATTGATCTTCATCGTCTTTTTAATTCATTACCTGCGAAATCGGTTGGACGTTAAATATAAGGATCTCAGTATTATCGTTGGCACACTCTTGTTGCTGATTTTGGCGATGCAGTACGACGATTTCAGTGCTGTCCAATCTGCCAGCAAGCAAACTGGCCAAATCACCACAGTGGTCAAGGAATCCGCAAAACAATTGGGGGTCGCCCCTCAGAAAGTTAGTATCAACTCAACCAGCCAGAATGCCAACTTGATGATTAAGACACCAAAAGGCATTTTTCGGATTGATTATAATTCTGATGGAACCCAATTTGTTTTGGAAAAAGTTGAGTTGCATGATCAACATGATATTAAAGTGGAGGGGAAAGCCTGATGTTTACATATTCTGACGTGTTATTGAAGTTGGTAGTTGGTTTTTTATTTATCACGATCTTAATTAACCTGACTGGGAAGGGCAATTTGGCCCCCACTTCGGCGATGGATCAGCTGCAAAACTACGTCCTTGGTGGCATTATCGGGGGCGTGATTTATAATCCAGCAATCACAATGGCCCAGTTTTTGGTGATTTTACTACTCTGGGCACTGCTGATCATGGTGACCAGGTACCTGAAAACCCACCTGCACTGGTTTGGTAAGCTGATCGAGGGTGAGCCAATTACGATTATTCGTAACGGTGAGATGTTGGTGGAGAATTGTTTGAAGGCCAATTTGTCAGCTAAAGATGTTGATTTTAAGCTGCGAACTGCCGGTGTCTATGACATCAGCCAAGTGAAACGGGCCATCGTGGAGCAAAATGGCTCACTGACAGTCTTGAACCGAGGCGAAGGCAGTATTCGTTATCCGGTGATTGTTGATGGTCAGGTGGGCCCGGACGTGCTGGAGTTAATGGACAAGGATGAAGGCTGGCTGATTGAAGAATTAAAGAAACAGGAAATTGACCAGATTAAAGATGTCTTTTGGGCAACTTATCGAGATAAGTCACTGACAGTTGCTAAATTTGATGACAACTAGTTTTGCAAATGATTCCCAAATAATGGTATTGATTATTCGAAAAAATTATCATCATTTTTTAATGAAACCCGTTGAAAATGACGAATGAATCCTATTTGTCAAGGTAAATTCCCGAAATACTCTCAAAATAATCTGAGGTAATTATGGGCTAATTCCTTGTTTTCGTTGGAATATCTTAATTATTTTTGATCAAACCATCTTTATCCGGTGATCAATTGGATCCTCATTGACTTCTTATAAATATGATTTATGATTAAAACTAATTCTTATTGAGTAATCGTGATACATATCACGTGCTTATCAATCATACAAAAATTAGATGCTGCGGAGGGACCCCTTTTTATGGAATTAAACGATATTAATCCAAATGTTTTAAATGTTAAGCCATCTGCCATGAGAAAATTTGATCATGACATTAGTGTTGATCCAGATATTATTAAGTTAACTTTGGGTGAACCTAATTTTGATGTTCCGGAGCATATTAAAAAAGCCGCGATTGAAGCAATTAATACAAATTGCTCACACTATCCCTATTATTGGGGATTCCAAGAGTTGCGAGAAGCAGCTTCCAAGTATTACAAAGACAAGTTTGGCTATAATTATTCAGCGGACGAAATTGTGGTTTCAGTCGGGGCGACAGAAGCCTTGGCCTCAACTGTTAAGACGTTGTTTAAGCCTGGGGATGCGGTAATTGTTCCAACGCCTGCGTATCCACTTTATGATGCGCTGATGACCTTAAACCAGTTGAAAACGATTTTTATTGATACCAGTAAATCCGGGTTCGTGTTGACGCCGGAACAAATTCAAAAGGCGGTCGATGATTATCCTGATTTGAATATCAAGGGATTGATCTTAACTGATCCGAATAATCCAACCGGGGTTGCTTATACGGAAGAACAAATTGCAGCCTTGGCGCCAGCTTTGAAGAAGAATCAAATTTGGGTGATTAGTGATGAAATTTATGGTGAATTGACTTATGGTCAAAAGCATTACACAATTTCGAAACTATTACCTGATCAAACGATTATTACGAATGGTTTGTCCAAGTCACACGCGATGACTGGTTGGCGGTTAGGCTTAGTGTTTGGACCACATCCGGTCATTGATGAAATCGCTAAGGTTCATCAATTTACCGTGACTGCTGCAGCTTCGTTGGTTCAATATGCTGCTACTGAAGCCTTAACCAATGGGCAAAATGATGCGGCTGTGATGCGTAAGGAATATTTGAAGCGTCGTGATTTCGTTGTTAAAAATATGGACGAAGCTGGGTTTGGCGTGGTTCACCCAGGCGGGGCGTTCTACGTCTTCGCTAAGATTCCAGCTAGCTTGCAAATGGATAGTTGGCAATTTGTTAAGACATTGGCTAAGGATTACCATATTGGCTTGATGCCTGGTGATCCATTTGGCGATAACGAATATATCCGGATTAGTTATGCCGCCAGCGATGAAGCATTGGCAGCAGCTATGAAGGCTGTTAAACAGATGGTTAAAGATAAGAGCAGTGTGGCGGACCGATAATTAGTCCATTGCATCAGATAAATAGTATTTAATAAGGCTGAGCGCATATTTCGAAGTTTGCGTTCAGCCTTATTTGAGTTTTTCAGATAGCTATTTTGACTAGTTCATGCTACCCTTTAACCATATTTAAACGAAAAGGGTGATTCGCTATCCAAAGTGGGGCGAAACTAAAACAACAAATCGTTACGATTAGCCAGCAAATTGGGATTGATAAAATTGGGTTTACCACGGCGGCTGACTTTGAATCATTGCGAGACAGCTTATTTGCGCAAAAAGCCGCCGGGTATACCAGTGGTTTTGAGCATCAAAATCTCGATGAACGGCTTAATCCCAAGCTGATCTTTGACCAACCAAAGTCAATTATTGCGATTGCCTTGGCTTATCCAAGCAGGCTCAAGCAGCGGCCTAGCCGAACCAAGTTAAAACGAGGACAGTTTGCCAGAGCTTCTTGGGGGGATGACTATCACCAAATTTTGCGAGCAAAGTTAAATCGTTTGATTGAGCAAATGAAGGCTGTGGCTGGTAGTGAAGCCCGCTTTAAACCGATGGTTGATACGGGCGAATTGATCGATGTCGCCGTTGCCAATCGGGCTGGTTTGGGATTTGTTGGCAAAAATGGGCTATTGATTACTGAGGAGTATGGCTCTTACGTATATTTAGGTGAGATCATTACGAATTTGGAACTTCCCGCCGACACACCGATTCCATGTCGGTGCGGTAGTTGTACCAGGTGTATTGACACCTGCCCAGTCAAGGTATTGCTTGGCGATGGCCGGATGAATGCCCAACGCTGCTTGTCATATCAGACTCAGACCAAAGGATTAATGAAGGCGGAATTTCGCCCTAAAATTCGGAATGTGATTTATGGCTGTGATATTTGCCAACAGGTTTGTCCCTTTAATCAAGGCAAGGACTTCCATCTTCATGATGAAATGGAACCCGATCCGGAAAAGGTTCGCCCAGAGCTGTTGCCGGTGTTAACAATGAGTAATCGAAACTTTAAGGGCCAATTTGGGGAAATGGCCGGCTCGTGGCGAGGCAAAAAGCCACTTCAGCGAAATGCCATTATTGCCCTGGCTAATTTGCACGACCAATCGGCAATTCCCCAATTATTGGCAGTGATGAAAGCTGATCCACGACCAATGATCCGGGCAACGGCGGCCTATGCGATTGGTGAAATTGTCACTGCCTATGATCAAAAAATCATGACTGAATTGAACAACCAATTAGATCATGAAACTGATTTGGGTCAATCTGAGGAGTGCTTGAGGGAATTTCGGAGTGCTATTCAACGGATTAGCCAGCTTAAGCCCTGATTATGAATTGAATGAATTTGAAAACAAAGTGGCGTGATTTCTAATCAATGAAATCACGCCACTTTTGGATAGAACCATTAGTATTTTTCTGGAGTTGATTGTTTGATAGTCAATGCAATTACAAAGGCCACAACTGCAACAATTAATGTGAATAGTAACCCAATATGAAAACCGTTGGTAAAGGCAACTTGAGTGCCGCCGTTTGAAAGATGCTGACCAAATGCCAATAAGCTGGTCGCAATCGCGGTTGCCATTGCTCCGATGATTTGTTGGAAGGTGTTCATAATGGTACTACCATCACCAGAAGTGGCCTGATTTAGGGCGCTTAAGCCAAATGTTTGTGATGGTGACATGGCAAGCGGTGCCCCAACCATAATGACGATGTGGCCAAGGATGACGTACCACATTGGGGAAGTAGCTCGGGCAAGTAACAAGATAACAATTCCGATGATTGTCACCCCGTAGCCCAACGTAATCAGCAACTTTGGACTAACTTGATCTGAGAAGCGACCAGCAATTGCAGAAACAACCGCGTTCACAATTCCACCTGGCAGCATCACAATTCCAGTGAGTGCGACCGGAATGGCCAACCCATTTTGCCAGAACATTGGCAGCAGGTACATCGATGAAAGAATGATAGCGAAATCTAACATGACTAAGAGAGAGCCAACGGTGAATTGTTTGTCAGCGAATACTCTGAAATTAAGGATTGGCGTCTTAGACATGATTTGTCGGCGAATATACCAGGCTAATAAAAGGACGGCGACAACCAGGGTGCCAATCACTTCAAGTGATGCCCAACCGGCTTCACTGGCTAAGCTGACACTGGTTACTAAGCCACCAAAGCCAAGTGCCGACAAGATGATTGAGAAAGTATCAACTTTTGGTTTTGAAACATTGCCAACGTTAGGCAAATACTTGAAAGCTAAATAGAAACCAACAAGCAGGAATGGAATAAATAGCCAAAAGATCCAGTGCCAGGTTAATAAGCCGAGGATCATGCCGGCTAAGGTAGGACCAATGGCTGGGGCGAACATGATGACGAGCCCAATCATGCCCATTGCGGAACCTAACTTATAAGGTGGGAAGATCAGGGTCGCAACGGTGAACATTAAGGGTAGGATCAATCCGGTGGCGATTCCTTGAATCATTCGGCCAACGAGTAAAATGGCAAAATTAGGTGCCATTGCCGAAATGATGGCGCCAACGATAAAGTCGCCCAAGGCAAATAAAATGAGTTGCCGAGTTGAAAACCAGCGTGAAAGCAGGGATGACATTGGCAGGACAATCCCGATAACCAACATGTAGCCAGTTACCAGCCACTGAATAGTTCCGATGCTGACGTGAAGCTCAGTCATCAGACTTGGTAGAGCGATATTGAGAGAGGTTTCAGAAAGCATCCCAACAAATCCACCGATTAGCATCCCAATCATGGCTAAAAATGGTTTGGCTACCGGTTTAGCGGCAGTTTGTTTCTTTTCTTTTGTTAAGACTTGATCTGTGTTTAATGATTTTTCCATGTGATAAAAATTCTCCTGTTCTAAATAAATGGACTGGACACAATCGATTACACTACCATAAATAAATTTTTCTCGTAAGCATTATTTTTATGAATACGTTTTCCAAAATGAAAACAGCTACCACGTTTCATGGCCGTTGAAACTGTTCTATGAAAGCGAGTTGACTGAATTAAATGTGGGTAATTCGTTCATTTTGGTGCTAGATCACTTATAATTAAGGTAAGTGTAGCAACTAATTTGATGGGTGCCACACAACTAATTTTAGATTAAATCAATCGGGCAAGGAGCGGATAATATGAAACACAAAAAGCTTTTGTTCACCGGTTTGGGCTTGATGGCTCTTACCATCTATTTCTTAAAATCAATCGGTTGGTTCGAGGACGACTCGCACTTGTATGATGAGTACGAGGCGAAGTAATTTGATGGAGTGAAGGACAGCTCCTCCAGGCAGAAACTTACGCCTAAGCACCCTAAACAAAAATTCCAGAACCGGGAATTCCTGTTTAGGGAGACTTACGCTCCAGTTTCTAACCGCCTGGATCCGCTCACTTATCTTAGGACAGCTGCGCAAAGCAGGAGTCTACACGTAAGCACCACAAACAAAAATCCTAAAAACCAGGATTTCCGTTTGTGGAGACTTACGCTCCGACTCCTAACCGCTTTGCTCCGCTCACTTTAAATTGGAGGAGATTACATGACAAAAAATAAAGCAATTATGATTGGTGCTGGCTTGGCCAATATGGCCGCGGCCGTATATTTAATTCAGGAGGGTCACTGGAAAGGCGATCAGATTACCTTCTATTCGATTGATGACCATGGCTCGAATGATGGCTCGCCAGCTAATGAAGCAGCTGGGGAATATTGGAATAAAAATCATCCGTTGGAAAACACCAAAGGCTACATTGCTCGGGGTGGCCGGATGCTGAATTATCGAACCTATGTTGATTTGATGGATCTCTTAGGCCGGGTACCATCGGCCACTGAACCAAATATGACTGCGGCAGAGGATACTCACGATTTCGATGCCAAACACCGGACATTTGACAAGGCCCGATTAATGGAAGGCGGCAAAGGAATCATTAATGGCGGCAAGCTTGGTCTTAATAATAAGGATCGGATGAAGTTGACCGAACTGATCTTGATGCCGGACTCTAAGGAAGAAAAACTCGATAACGTTTCAATTGCTGATTATTTTAAAGATGATCCGCATATGTTCACGACCAACTTCTGGTACATGTGGGAGACGACCTTTGCCTTTAGAACCCAGAGTTCAGCGCAAGAATTACGTCGTTACATGCACCAAATGATTTATGAATTTACTCAGATTGAACATTTGGTTGGCGTTAACCGAACTCGTTACAACCAGTACGAGAGCATTATGCTGCCTTTGATTAATTATTTGAAGAAGCAGGGTGTCAATATTGTCTTGAATCGACGGGTAACTGATTTTGACTTTAAGGATACGCCGATGCAAGATGAGATTACGGTTACTGGGTTAACGATGGAAAATACCGAGTCTGGTGAAACTGAGCACGTTGATGTCGATGACGACACAGCAGTGATCTTTACTAATGGTTCAATTACCGATTCGGCTACGATTGGCGATTTTAATACACCAACTGGTGAGAATATGGACTACGGCGCCGCTGCTGGGCTGTGGAAGAAGGCAACGGAACGATTCTATAATCTTGGTAATCCTGACAAATTCTTTGCCGACAGAAATGCCAGTGAGTGGTCCAGCTTTACATTGACGACCAGCAACCATATCCTACTCAATGAAATTACGAGAATTACAACTCAAGTTCCTGGAAATGCACTCAATTCGTTCATTTCCACTTCGCCGATAACTCCACTTGGCGACAAGGACGTCAACATGTCGATCGTGGTCCATCATCAACCACATTTCACAACTCAGAAGCCAAACGAGTCCGTTATTTGGGGCTATTTCCTGTACCCACGACGGAAGGGTGAATTCGTTGATAAACCATATATTGAGATGACTGGTAAAGAAATGGCAGAAGAATTAATTGGTCAATTATCAAAAGTTGATCCAGGCCCAGGCAATATTATGGATAAGAAACAAGAAATTATGGATAGCATCATTAACAATATTCCAGTTTATATGCCGTATGCATCGGCATTGTTTAATAACAGAGCCAAGGCAGATCGGCCAAAAGTTATTCCAGAACATTCAACTAATTTGGCCTTCACTGGTGAATTTGTTGAACAGCCATACCAAATGGTCTTCACGGAACAAAGCGCGGTCCGTTCGGGAGAAATTGCGGCTTACCACTTCGCCGGTGTGCCAATGGCTAAGTTAGTGAAAAATAAGCGCTACGATAAAGATCCAAAGACCTTGGCGAAGGCGACGAAGAAGATGTTTATGTAAGTAGTGTGCGGAGAGAAGCGTTTAGCTGCGGTAATATAAGGGCATCAACCCGAAAATCCTGGTTCTGGGATTTTTGGGTTGATGCCCTTATATTGATAGCAGCTGCTTCTCGGAGCACAATTCCACTATGTAACAAGGGTCCCGACCACAACCTTAGTGTGGGATTTTTGGGGCAATGCTCTTATATTGTTCGCACCGGTTTCTCTGCGCACGATTAGTCAATATAATTAATGGGAGGCTAAATAATGGGTGGGGATAATTTCCTGATACGATCATTGATGGGCGAGAACCTTTTGACTTTGGCCTCACTTCTTGTGAGTTATTATAAATTTTCGTGTAGATTATGGATTACTTATTAATGAAACTCACTGTACACTAATATTGAAAGCGATCTCACTTTCTTTGAGATCTGGGTTACTTTAATCAAGGAGATAGAGAATGAATAAATTTGTTTATGCACTTAGAATTTTATTCCAGGCCGTAATAATTGCTGGGATTTACTTTTTATACTGTTCCAATGCTAACGGTACTTTCACCCTGCGGCTTGATTTTGTTTTCGGCTGGCTGATTCTGTCATTAATAAGTCAGATCTATTTAATGCGGTTCCCGGGCTTATATCCAGTTTCGAAGGCGGTTGCCGAAGAAAAGGGTGAGCATATCGGTGAGTTTAATTTGTTTGTCGCGGTTGGCTTATTCTTGGTCTATGCTTTCTTAGGACCACTGGTTGCAGTGGGATTTTATTTTTGGAATAAACGACTTAGTGTAAATTGAAGCAAGCTATGTTCAAAGTTATTACCGGCCAACATCGCATTATGAACGGCTAACCCTAACCATCAGCGTCTGACATCGTAGGCAATAATTTAAAAAAATCGATCATCGCTATTGTGAGAGTTAAATCACATGCAAATGATCGATTTTTTACATTCGCCTTGTATTTTTGCAGGTAAACTAGCTATAGTAGAGTTAAGAAATTGATTTAGGAGGTATCGTGATTATGAAATTTGCTGTCACTGGTTCAACGGGTCATTTTGGTCAGTATGCGATGAAGTTTTTGCAACAAACCATCGATAAGGATGATGCTGTTGTGGCGCTGGCCCGAAATACTGATAAGGCCAAACAGCTTTACCCACAGGGCGTTGATGTGAAGCCTGGGGACTACGACGATGAAGCTCAATTAGCTGATTCATTAGCCGGTGTGGATCGGCTCCTGTTTGTTACATCCTTGCCAGGTGGCAAGACACCACGAGTTGATCAACATCGTAACGTGGTAAACGCTGCTAAAAAAGCGGGCGTTAAGTTCATCGCCTACCTCAGCTTTCCAAAGGCGGACACGTCGACAGCCCCGTTGGCTGCTGACCATCAAGCAACTGAAAAAATAATTCAGGAAGCTGGAATTGCCCATGCCTTTTTGCGAAATAACTGGTACGTGGAAAATGAAGGGACTTTCCTTCATGAAGCTAAAACTGGGGCTCCGTTTGTCTATGCTGCCGGGGATGGTAAGGTTGGCTGGGCGCCTGAAAAGTTATACGCGCAAGGTGCTGTTAAGGTTCTAACAACCGATAACCCTAAAGAAGTTTATGAGTTTGCTGGACCCATGAGCACCTATGCCGATTTGGCAGCTGCCATGAAGAAAGCTATCGGTAACGACTTTGAAGTGGCTAGTGTTTCTGACGACGAATACATGGCCAATTTACGCAAATATGTTCCGGATCAGGTTGATGCAGCATTGTCAATGATCCAGAAATTAATCCGTAACGGGGCTTTGGAAGAGTCGACCAACGATTTGAGTGATGTATTGGGAAAGCCGTTGCCATCACTAGATGAGGCAATTGCTGACTATCTTAAAGAGAACCGCTAATCAACTAATTGAATTTTTAGGATATAAGAGATTGGGACGAAAGGCGATTTGATCCCAGAATTTAAGTGAAAAAAAGTAATGCATTCTGGTTTTGGAATGCATTACTTTTTTGGCTTAAATTCTGGGATCAGCCGTTTGTCGTAAGTTTTATCAATATAAGCAGGGAAAGCTAAGTTACATCTATAAACACTTTGCCGACTAATGTCCCAGCCCCTTAATAGCAAATTAGGAGTTACTGTTCGGCTTTGTTTGAATCAAGTTCCTAATTATTTGTCCCAAACAGTGATTGAATCGTAATCTTCACCGGTTAATTCTTTTGTAACCGATTTGACTTTGCTTGAGGCTTCGGACATTTTGCCACCAGATTTTAGGCGAGTCACTTCCGCACTAATCAAATCCAACTTCGATTTATCCGCTCTGAATGAAAGACCATTGTATAAAGCAATTAAGAAGAAGAATCCTACTCCAACACTAATCATGAGCGTTAAAGTTAATTGAACAGTTGGTGACTGATTCACAGCACCAGTAGTACTACTCTTGAACCCAGCCAACTGAAGGATTCCTTCACCAAGAATATTGGTGATTACAAAACCGCCTTGTTCAAATAAGCCCGCGAGCGATGAAAAGGTTCCGGCTCGATTTTGACCTGTAAGTAAAGTATCTAAGACGGGTAAGGATGGAAAGACTGTTCCGGGGATGAATCCATATAACTGACCGCCAAAGATTGAGAAGGTTTGAACGATTAATAACCACATTACCATATGATCTGGTTTAATAAAGCCAAGCAGGCCAAAACCAACACAGGATATCATGGCCATTCCATAGGCAACACCGTACATATATCTTGGTGCATACTTATTAATCACGTAGCCAGCTGCAATCATTACGAAAATACCAACAAAAGTACTTAGTGATGACAGGTAGGCGGTTACTGACGCATTTAATCCTAATACATTAACGATGAAATACGTTAATATCAGGCCGCCTAAGTTTCCGGCCATTTGATCAGCACCATCAATGAATAAGTGTTTTCTAAAACTTTTAATTTTGAAAATTGAAAGGTAATCATGGGCGGTTTCTTTGAACTTGGTCCAGCGAGAGGCGGAAATATTAGTCCCTTGATTGTGTTCTGCTTCCATGAGGGCAGCTTCGTTCTTAGTAACAAAGTGTTCCCAAGTAGTGTAGTAAGTAATCAGAGCAAAGATAATTCCGACTGCTGAAAGGCCAATCTGGAGATACAGGTAAATCTTGGGATCGTTTTTGGGCCAGTTATTCAAGATCTGAGCCACAACGAAAGCAGCAATCGTATTGAGCAAAGCAGCAACGACACTGCGGACGGTTCCCATGATGGTTCTTACTTTAAACGAATCCGTCATTTCTGAGGGTAACGTTGTCCATGGTAAATGGATTGTGTTGAAAAACGCTAGTAAGACTGAGTAGGTAATAAAATAATACCAGAAGTTTAATCCGCTAATGGGAATCAGTGTCGCGTATACAAAGAAAGGAATGGTCATTAGGATGAAGAAATGTCGCCGGCCGTACTTGCGACCGAATTTAAACTTATATAGTGAATCTGAAAAATGACCAATCCAAAGGGCAACGCCAGAGGCTAACACCCGCCCGAAAATTAACATAAAAGCCACTTGTAATGGGGTTAACCCACAAAAATAGGTATAAAAATACGAAATATAATTATAGCAGATTAAACCAACTGCAGAGCCAATAAAGCCATACATACCAAAGCCGGTTGATCTTAAAATACCAATTTTACCCCGGGGCGTATAAATCTTTTTGCTTTGATATTCGTTCCAACCATCATGAATTTCATTTGTTTTTTGCATGTTTCCACTTCCCTAATTATTTAGAAACCAATTTCATTAATTGACGTTGTTTTTTGGTGATTTATTTGCAATGCTAAACGTGACTTCATCGCTAGTACGACTAAATTCATATGCACCACGGATTGATTGGGCACTGCTTGTGGGAATCAGATTAGCTGACGTTTTAACCCGGATGTTTTTGGGAGCAACGTCGCAGTTAGCAAAATGAAGTTGCAGCATTCCCTCACTAAGATCAAGGACAGCTGATTTGATTGGGACAACTTCTGAATCAATTTCCACGTCAAAATTGATAGTGTGGATAAACATGCGGTGTCTAAATGCATCAGTTGGTTCAAAGATAATCTGGCTATTATTCGTATTGAAATTGCCACCAAACGAAAGCCAACGAGTCGCGGATTGTTGGTATATATACTGCCCTGCGTCATGGGCATAGCCATAAAAAGCTTGGCCATAGTCCGATGTGTAAGGTTCAAATTCCATGAATTCAGGATCAGTTAGAAAGGCCATGGAGCCAAAGCCCTTCTGATCAATTGAACTTAAAGCGCTGGTTGAGGCAGCGTAGCCAACTTCCAGCTTAAATAAATTGGCTGAATCATGATATTTATAATTATCGAGAATGGGGATTGCGTTGAGGCTTGAACCGTAATGGTTAAATTCTCGGGTTATTTTTTCTCGTTTACCATATACGAAGGAATCAAAGTATCTCCTAGCGTCACCGTTATAGCCCCAGTGAGGGATGAGTGGTGTATATGCTAAGATGGCGTTAACCGTTTTGACCGCTTTGGGTTGGTCACCAAAATAATCACACCAGGTATAAACCTCTTCTTGACCGGTGGAGTCCCACGGCATTTCACTACCATATGGATATTGTAAGTTTGCCCAAATGTTATAGCGATATTTCATGTATGATTCAAAGTGATTGGCTTGTTTAGTCCACGCTTCATTCTTTAAGTCCTCAAGGATTGATTTATGAATACTGCCAACCATTAAGCCATATTGTTCCAAGTAAAGAAACGCATCCTTGCCGCAGAATTGATGCATTGCCATGACGGTTTGATAGGCTTGGTTTAGGTACCATTGCCAATCATGGTTGGTAACTAGGCCATCATAATTTCTTGCAAGTCGATACATCACCCAATAAATAGTAGCTTGGTGAGGATAGTTATAAGCACGCCAAGTTTCTTCAGAGCGGGATTTATTCCAACTGTACATGATGTCGTTGTTCATATAATACAAACTGGCCCGAATGCTGTAATCTTTGTTTTGCAAGTGCCTCCAAAGAACATCATCAACATATTGTTCTAACATGTGGACTTGGTTTTTATTTGGCATATATAAGTTCTTAATTGCCATTAGAAGATTGGGACCGGCACCGGCTTCATCGGAATCACCTGAAATGTATGATCGAAATTCGTCCAGTACTTGGCGGTTTGTTTCATTATCATAGGTGACAAATGAGTGTTGGCGACCGTATTTATCCGGTTCAGCAAGCCATTGGTGAGTTTCGTGGAATCTTGCTAGTTGCTGCACTAATTGTTCGGCCGCGTCTGTAACATAATAATTAATGGTCTGGGTTGTATGATCGGAATATTCAATCACAATGCGGGCTTGACCAAAGTAGTCATGTAGCCGGCTAAGCAGATAAGCATGGTGAGAAGAGCCGTTTGTAATCTTAATTGCAGTTTCTGGGTCGGCATGGATTCTAGCGATATCTTTATCGGTGTGAATTGTTAATTCTGCTTGTTCTTGGCCGTGGAGTACATAACCTGGCAGACTGGCAACACTGGGAATGCTGTTTTCGATTAATGTATTGGCGATTTTATCTGGAGTGGTCACATCAATGAACTTTAAGGTAAATGTCTTAGCCTCACCAGTTTTTAAGATAAATGAGCTGGGGGTGTTCCACTGACGCTTACCATCCCAATTGGTATCGAAGTAGGCTTTGGAAAACGCAGTCCATTCATAAAATCCTTCAAAGTGAACATCGCGTTTGGTTTTATCATCGTTAAGGGGGCGGTAAGCTTCAAATGGTGTGTTACCACCATTAACAACTAGTAACGTTGGCTTTCGACCATTGAGCCGTGCAACTTGGAGATAGCCAGCATCCTGGCCGATATATGGGTCAACAAACGAGCTATTGTTATGGCTTTCCTCAAGTGAGTTATCCGTAAAGATTTGATTAAAGATCATTGCAAAGCCCAAGCCACCAACTTCAATGTTATTTTTGCTTGAATTTGTTATTCTAGTAGTGAATAAAACGCTATCATTTTTTACGATCCAATCACGATCAATCTTGAGAGGGGCAGTTGTCAAATCTTGATCATCTTTTGTTGTGTAAAATGACCACTGCTGTTGGTTGACCGGCCGAAGGGCTAACTGGACATCACCCAGTTGGTAGTAATCCGAGCCGGAGCAATTGACCTTGGCCTTACTGGTGGCAAAATCAAACCACTCTTGGTTCTCATCTTGGGCTGCAAGTGTCTTTAACAGATTGGAATTAGATTGAAAACTTTCGATTTTTAGGTTTGCCATTTTAATTTTCCTCAATTCTTTGTTCCGAGAATATTGTGGTACAATTCATACTCGTCAGTATGAACTTGTAAGCGATCACCTACGAGTTAAATTGTAAGCGCTTGTTCTTTTTATAAAAACTCACATTTTCGTATAAAAAGTATCTTTTTTCACTTTGTTGATGAAGTAGTGAAGATCATAAAGGAGGATAAAGCTGATGGAATATGGTTATTATCAGTTGGGTTATCCTATGAAACTAGTGGAGTGTGGTCACTTCATTACTAAGCGGGGGTGGACCCATAAGGTGTCTACTCGAAAATCTGATACTGAGATTCTAATTGGTCTCTCTGGGGATATCCCGCTTGCAATTGGCAGCGAAAAATTTAACTTAACTGCTGGAAAAGTCTTGATTAATTTTCCGACTGAAACAATTTTTGGGAGTACCCCGGTAACGGTGTCTTCTGATTTCTTTTGGATCCATATTATCAATCAGGCACCGCTTAATATTGCAAAAGAAGGGCCAACCAAGCCTATTCCGGAGAACTTAGCAATTCTACCGAGATCTTTTCAAATGACTGAACCTGATCGCTGCTTGGTCCTGGCAACGCAATTACTAGACATTGCCCATCATCAAGGGCATGCCTCATCGGCGGATTATGCGGCCACTTTATTGGTGACTGAACTTGCTAATGATTATTTGAATCAGGTACAATCTGATACCACTGATGAAAGTAAAGTAATGCAAATCAAGGAGTGGAGCCGGCTAAATATCAATAAAGAACTAACGGTTCGAACCATCGCTGATCATTTTGAAATCAACCAAAATTATCTGGCTGCTATCTTTAAAAAAGTAACGGGTTCAACTGTTAAGAAGTATTTGAATAAACTTAAAATCGATCAAGCCAAGTACCTATTACTGACGACTACCTTATCGGTGCAAGAGATATCGGAGAAAAGCTATTTTAACGACTACAAATATTTCTTTCGAATTTTTAAAAAGAATACTAATTTAACACCGGCAAAATATCGTAATACGTTTACAAGCACATTCCTGAATAACCCAGATATTGATCCTGGCTATGACATCGGTAAAATTGTGTCGGTGCTGGAAAAGGGAATTGATGAAAAGAAGCTATTTTAAAAAATGAGATGTTGGCTATTATAAAAACAAACTGATGAGGGCGTAGGGATATCTGGATGAATGACGTGGATGCTTCACTTAAATACCCAAATAAAGTCAGGTAGCTCTTAGAAGAAGTCAAAATAAAGCACCAAACGTGATCTTTTGTGAGTGTCATTTTGGTAAATAAAGAACGATCATGAATATGAGGGATCATTATTAGACGGGGTTGGGGTGCTTCAAACCGAAGATGTTCAAGTGGCTCGAGAAAATGAAGATGAACTTTATCTAACTGATGAGATTACTTGGTCCCCAACCAATATGAAGTTAATTCCTTATTATGCATGGGCGAACCGAGCGGAGGGCCAAATGCAAGTTTGGCAAGCCATTAATCGGTAGTTAAAGTTCTCAATATGGGCTTAAGGTATATTAACCACAGAATTGCTCGGTGCTTCATTAATTGCCGGTGCGAAAATCGATTTGACCTCAGAATTTAACGAAAAAGACCAATTATTCCTGATTTTGGAATAGTTGGTCCTTTTCGTTAGCCGCTTGTCGCAGCTTTTATCTTAGGTGGTCAGGACGATTTAAGTGAATGATTACCGACTGGAAATTAATAGATGCGCCGGTCTTCGATCCCAACGAAAAAAGGCTTTAAATTAATTGGGTGCCATGGGAACTTTCCGTTGTTGTGTGAAGCTTCAAGCTGATGTATTTCTTTCGGTACTGGGATGGTGACATACCGTAGTGCTTTTTGAAGGCCATTGAGAAGTAGTACACGTTTTGATAACCAACTCTAGTGGCAATCTTACTAATTTGGTCCGAAGTTAATAGTAGGTACTTGGTGGCTTCTTCTAGCCGATATTTGGTTAATAACATATTAGGGGTAATTCCGAAAGTTTTCTTCATATAAATGGATACAGAATTAGGGTGGATATGAAATTGCTTTCCAAGTTCTTCGTAAGTGATCTTTTCATCATAATGATCTTCGATGTAACGTTGAATTTTGTTGGCAATCATAACGGTTGGCGATTCCTGAGGGGCCTGGACCTGAATCAATTGCAGTAAATCAATGAAAAGCTGTTGCGCTTTCCAGAATTCAATTGAGTTTTGAGTGGTGTCCGAGTGATTCTCGTTGGATTTGCGACTATTGGTAAAGATTTTTTCAATCATTGAAAAAATAGTTGCTTCATTAGGAATGGGCTGCTGTTTTTGGAGAAACAACGTTACCATTGAAGTGTAGTAGTGAATTGCGGGGACTGGAATTAACGACTGGACCTGCTTGGGTTCGTTGGATTGAACATAGTTACCAGCCGTTGCAAAATGGATCCAATAATATTCCGTTGTTTCATCGATTGGTTTCCATGAATAATGATGATGCTGAGGTTGTAAAATAAACATTTCACCAGCACGAACGGTATACTGATTGTCATCTTCGGCAATGTATAGGGCTCCACGTTGCATAAACATCATGACGAAGAATTGAAAATTTCTACGATTAGGGTGACGTTCACCTGGTTTGAAAATGACATGCCCACTCTGAATATAAGTTGGGGTTGGCAGACACGAAATTGACAAAAATTGTTTAGCCATATTAGACTCCTCCACTTGCTTAGCGAGTGATTAATTATTTGCTGTTAATATTAGTATAAAAAATCGTTTGGATATCATAAAAATAAGGCAAATTTATCTGTTTGTCAAATTGCTGATAAGTGATTTTATTGTAAAAATCACCATAAATGCCGGTATTACCGCCCGAAACCCTTGTGCAGCAATAAACAAGGCAAAATGGCCAAATATATATTTTTTTATAAAAAGGCGCTCTAATATTGGATTCTAACCACTGCGGTTATGTTGTATTCTATTAATCGTAAGCGGTTGCAATGATATGCAAATTCATAACGACGTTGTTGAAACCCATTTTTTATCAGAAAAGACGAATCAAAATGAAACCGGTGTCATATTATGATGTTAAATATTTACCAGGTTCGACTTTAAAAGAGAAGTTCGAGCGCAACGTTAATTGGATGTTGTCCCTCACACCTGATCAGTTACTGTATAACTATCGGGTAAATGCAGGACTAGATACTAAAGGCGCTACGCCACTAACGGTATGGGAATCACCAGACTGGTTCTTTAGAGGTCACTTTACTGGTCATTATCTTTCAGGGGCTTCTAGAAGTTATGTTGAACTCAACAATATGGAAGATACCAAAGAAGCGAATGAACTAAAAGATCGGGTCAACCAAATTATCGATGGCTTGAAAGAATGCCAAGAGAGATTCGATACATTTGAAGAATTCCCAGGTTACTTAGCTGCTGAACCTTCAAAGCGCTTCGATGATGTTGAAAAGCTTCGATTCAATGGTAACCATTATGTGCCATATTATGCTGTTCAAAAGTTAATGGATGGCTTGATGGACGCTTATGAATATGCTGGTAACCAAACTGCCTTGGAACTTGTCATGAACATGACTCATTACTTTGAGAAACGAATGGAACGGCTTACGCCAGAACAAATCAATGCAATGATTGATACTCGGTGGTACCAAGGCAAAGGCCACTACATTTATCACCAAGAATTTGGGGCCATGCATCGAACATTACTCCGCTTGTATGAAATGACTGGTAAGAAGCAAAAAGATATTTTCGATTTAGCTGAAAAATTTGATCGTAAGTGGTTCCGTGACATGTTAATCAATAATGATGATGAATTAGGCTACTACTCATGTCACGCAAACACCGAATTAGTTTGTGCCGAAGGAATGCTAGAATATTATCATGTGACTGGCGACGAGAATTATAAAAAAGGCGTTGTCAATTACATGAACTGGATGCACGATGGCCACGAATTACCAACTAAAGGCATTTCAGGTCGTTCAGCATATCCAGCACCTGCCGATTACGGTTCAGAACTATATGACTACCCAGAAATGTTCTTTAAGCACTTATCTAAGTTAAACGGCGAAAGTTGCTGCAGCCATGACTTGAACTTCTTGAGCTCAGAATTATTTGCTGATACTAAGGATGCTACTTTGCTTGATGATTATGAAATTCGGTTTGTGAATGCAATCATGGCTCAGCAGAATAATGACAGCGCTATCGCTGAATACCTGTATAACTTGAGTGTTGCCCCTAACTCAACCAAGGAATACAGTCACACTGGCTTCTGGTGCTGCACTGGTAGTGGTACTGAACGTCACTCAACCTTAGTCGACGGAATCTACTACACCGACAATCACGATATCTATGTTGGTCAATACTTCGATTCAATTCTTGATTTGAAGGACCAGGGTGTCACCCTTACTCAAGATTCTCATTTCCCAGAACAACACTTTGCTCACATCACTGTTGAAGCTGCAAAGTCACAAGAATTTACGATTTATCTGCGAATTCCAAAGTGGAGCAAGACAACGACAATTTCCGTTGATGGTGAAACTGTTGATGCAGAACCCAAGAATGGCTTTGTTGCTATTAAGCGTACTTGGGGCAAGAAAGCTGAAATTACCGTTAACTTTGATTTCGAACTGCGTTATCAAACCCTTGCTGATAGATTTAACCGAGTTGCAATCTACTACGGCCCAATCTTATTAGCAGCTCAAACAAAAGACTTACCAGCCTCAACCAAGCCTGCTAAGGAATACTTGAAGGATCTTGTTAAGGTTGAAGGTAAGAATCAATTCCGGCTTGCCGGCACCAACATCATCTTTAAGTCACTGCCAGCAATTCCTGGTAGCACCCCATATAACGTTTATGTAAAAGTTCCTGACGAAAAGGTTGCAACTGTGATTGATACTCAAAACGATAGCGACAAGCCAGTGAATGAAGAACGTGAATGGACATTGGCCGTTGACCCAGAAAAGAAGAACTATTTGAAGATTACTTATGATCGCTTAGATGGTGATATTTATAGTTTCCAAATTGAAGATGATCAAAAGGTTCTCTTTACTCAGACCATGAAGAGTGAAGAATGGCCAGAAGATTCATACTACATCTATCCACTACCATTAGATGCAACTAAAGGCAAAAACAAACTCAATATTAAGATCAAGCCACTCGATTACGAAGGTTTGAACTTTGATATTGCAAACATTAACAAGATTGAATCAATGGTTGCAACAAAATAATTAATCAAGACGCCAGGAGGGTTTTATAAATGAAGTCGGATTTTCTGACAGTAGCACAAAGTAAACGAGGAGCAATTACCAGCTTTAAGCTCAACGACGACAAATCAAATATGAACTGGGTGATTGACCCGGATTATCTCGAGTCCCTCGGATATGATGACTTAGATAAACTCTTTGGTGAATTCAATATTACTGTAAATGGTCAAAAGCATCGAAGCATTGACCAGATACCTGAAGTTACCGGTGATGATACCCATAGTACGGTGACTTTCCAAGTAGCCGGGTTAACGCTGAAACAGAATTTCGAACTTGAAAAGGACGCATTTAAATGGGACTTTTCAATTCAAAATGGGACTCAAGAAGATGCCACTATTGAAAACTTAGGCCTTTGGATTAGCTTAGCTTACGTCATGTTTAGAGATAAAAATGTTAAGCGTAATGCGAACCAATCAGTTGCCGTTTTCCCACAGATTTCTAAGAATTACACCAAATTGGCTGCTGTCCGTCGTGACAATACCAACCCGAATCTGGGAGTCTACCAAACCAAGGGAAAAGTGCTCTCAGTGGGAACCTTCAACGATTACACCAATCGGTTCTTTGAAAATGTTTCGCCTTCATTAGATGGTATGTTGTTCCACGAAATTGTCCTGGCAGGTGGGTATGACGATGATCGTCGGCCACACCACGACTGGATTTATCCGCAAGATAGTCTAATTCTTAAAGCTGGTGAGACGAAGGATTGGGAGTTCTACCTCAAGCCATTTACCAGCCACCAGAACTTCTATGACATTGCAACTAGGGACTTTGGTCATCCTCGGTTCTCGTTTGAACCAATGATTTCTCAAGGCTCCGATCAGATCTTTACTGTCAAGTTGGCAAAGGATCAGAAGCTTCAAAAGATTTCAGTTCGTTACAAATCCGGCCATCAAACAATTGACCAGGATATGACCAGCGATTTGAAAGACGGTCGCTTGGTCTATCAACCTGAAGGCTTGGGAGAACATCAAGTGATCCTATCATTCGATGATGGTACGGTTGATATGGGTGTCTTCAACGTGATGAGTTCAATCAATGAGCTGTTGCGCAATCGAGCAAATTACGTTTCTGAACACTCATATGCAGGCAAAGACGGCAAGGTTCCATACAGCTTCGGCCCTGTTTCTAATCAAGGCGAGTCGCTTGGTAAGATGACCTTCATCCTTCAGGAATGCCTCTTGGATGACAAAGTAAAGGACGCCGACAAACAAATTGCTCAGGTTGAAGAAAGTGCTGTAAAGTACGTCCGCGAAAAGTGGTTCGTCAATGGTGACTTCCGAAAGCCAGCTAAGCTCTACGGTGACTTTTACCGCTTGATGGATCTTGAGTACATTGCCCATATGTTCTACCTGTTGTCGAAATGTCCAGCAGCTTCATTAAAATTGAACAAGCCAAATGATTACTTATCATGGGCTGCTCAAGTGTTCGATGTTCGGGTCAACCCGGACTTGAATGAAGATGAGCGGGCTAAGACTGAGGCACAGATGCTTGGAACCTATGGTTTATATATTGAAGATTTACTAGCAGATTTAAAGAAAAATGGTTTGGATAAAGAATACTCAGAAATTTCGAAGTCATGGAAAGCCGTCACAGACCGGCTGGCTAAAACCAGCAGTACCTTAGATGCTGCAATGACTGAACATTTCTTTGACAATGCTGGCTTTGGTCCAGCTGCCAGCGCATTAGCCCTTACCGGCAACGTTGGCGCAGCTAAGACCTATGGCGAGTTGCTAAAAGCCAATATTGGTTTTAGTAACGACTTCCGGTCACAGAGTCCAGATCGTTGGTGGGAAGCATTATCTTACATGATTCACGCACTATGGGGTGGCTTAACCGCCGCATCTGCTCAAATTACAGGTGAAGAGCTTGCCGATCCTGAACTCGTTGAAGCAGCTTATCGGGCAACCGGTGCGATCCTCTATATGTATGATTCAAATGCAACAGCAACTGATCGAATGCTTGAACCAGGTGAGGCCGCTTCGACTTATAGCATCGCGGGTCCCAATTTGAACAGACCTGATCTTTCACGGAATCGATTCGGACAATCAATCTTTGCTTCAGACGGTGGCATTTTTGCCAGATTGTTCCCCGATGGTTACACGGGAGAGGATGACTGGGACATGGGTGAAGAACTCGTTGCCTTCTTAAATGGTTTTGGTCAAAAGACTTACATTTATCAAGACAAGAATAAAGGACTGACAGCAATCAATGGTCGAATCAAACCGCTAGACGATAATCGCTATGAGGTCCAAAGCTTTGCACCATATATCAGTGAATACATTAATTTGGACAAGAAAGATGTATTCAAGAGTAATCAAGACAATGTCATATTCAACGCCGCTACAGGAACGTTCGAATAGGCTGATGATTCACTTGGGGAGGTGATGACAAGATCCACCTTGTTCTGCAATTATAAACTTATATGATAGGAGATATTCATCATGGACAATACTGCCAAAGCATCAAATGCCGGCAAAGACAAAGCGAATGTCAAACTATCAGTTTGGGAAAAAACAGCTTATTCCTTTACTGATATGGCCGGTAATTTACTATATGTTACAATTTCTAGTTACATTCTTTACTTCTACACCGATGTGTTCGGAATTACTGCTGCAGGTGCCGGAATGATTTTGCTGGTTGCACGTTTCTTCGATGCAATTAGTGCACCAGTTTGGGGCTCAATCGTTGACCACACCCATACTAAATGGGGTCAAAGTCGACCTTACTTCTTATGGTTAGCCATTCCATTTGCCGTTGCAACATTCTTAGCCTTCACTGCGCCAGGATTGCACGGATCTGCTAAGTTATGGTATGCCGGGTTTACTTACATCCTAGCTGCCGGAGTTGTTTATACTGGTATTCAAACACCAATTACTGCTATTCTTCCTAGTTTGACCACGAATGGTCAGGAACGGATGAATGCCAACTCATTCCGAATGGTTGGTGGTGCCCTTGGTTCATTTATCACAAGTACCTTCGCTTTGCCTTTAGTTGCTTTCATGGGTAAAGGTGACGATAAAGTTGGTTTCATGTGGACAATGTTCTTCTTCGGTATCTTAGCCGTTATCTTGCTCTTCTTAGCATTTAAGGGTATGAAGGAACGAACAATTGCCGTTCAAAAGCCAATTCCTTTCAAAGATTCTTGGAAAGCTACTGTTGGTAACGCACCTTGGTACATTTTGGTTGTTTCATTTGTTATTTACTGGGTTGCTCAATCAACTCGTAACGGAATCTCAGTTTACTACGCTAAATACAACTTGGGTAACGAACAATTAACTTCTGTATTTAACGGTCTCCAAGTCCTTGGTATCATCGCTACTATTTCAATTCCATTTATTGTTAAAGTAACCAACAAGACGATGACCATGATTATCGGTTTGGCAATTGGTGCCTTTGGTCAATTAATGATGGGATTTGTTGGTAACAACTTCACTCTTGTTATCGTTGCTTGGATTATCGGTATCTTCGGTGCTTCAATCGCCGTTGCCATGCCATTTGGTATGTTAGCTGATACTGTTGACTTTGGTGAATGGAAGACAGGTATTCGAGCTCCTGGATTCTTGACTGCCGTTGGTTCTGCCTTCTGTATTCAATTAGGTTCAGGCTTCGGTGCCTTCATTCCTTCAAAGATCATGGCTGCTGCTGGCTTCGTTGCTAACAAGACTCAATCTGCTCATGCTTTGAGTGCCATTCACTTCACATTTATTTACTTCCCAGTTATCGTCTATGCGATTGTTGCTGCCATTATGTGCTTGTACTTCAAGTACGAAAAGATGGAGCCACAAATCAAAGCAGACTTGGCTGCTCGTCATGCTAAGGAAGCAAAAGAATAATTTCGAATTAATTAAGTAAGATTATGTGGGCATCCTTCCTATTGGATGTTTCAAGCGAAACCCCATTCGTCATAATCGATACTCAAAAGATTCAAGAGGATTTGTTTGATGCACACTTTCTCTCGTTCAAGAAAGTGACAAAAGGTTGTTATATAGGAAATAAAATGGTTGGAACCATCTCGCAGGGATGCTGGACGGTTCCAACTATTTTTTATACAAAAATTTAATCCCTGGTAGTTGCCTGCTTTTTTACGATTCTTTAGGCGTTCCCGGATCCTTATCATGATCCAATTTCTGGGTGATTTCTTCTGGGATGGGTAAAACGGGGTCAATGACTTGATTATTGTGGTAGATCTTGCGGTACTCACTTCGAAATGAGCTCGGGGTCACCCCGGTCACTTGTTTGAATTGCTTCATAAAAAGCTTGTCGTTCGAGAAATAGGCGTACCCACTAATTTCTTTGATGGATAAATTCGTTCTAATAAGCAGTGCTTGGGCAGTCTGAATTTTTAGTTGGATCATGTAATGTTTTGGGGACATACCGACAAACTTTTTGAACAGCCTGGAAACGTATTGGCGATTCAGTTGGGTTTCGTTTGCGATATCAGTGAGGGTTGGTGATCGATAAATGTTCGCTCTAATCCATTCTTTGAGCTGATTGACAACTGTCCGATTTTTTCGTCACTTTCAGTTTTGTTAGCCAAATTACCAATAACGGTTAGGATAAGCGTCATTAACAGATTCTGTTGCTGAGTGCTGTATGTGCCTGAAACGTCGACTGCCAGCAACTGATGGGTGAGGATCAGTAACTCGTCTAAACTTTGGAGGTGGTAGCTGTTATCGATGATGAGATTTTGAATCTCATGTGGGTTGTCGAGACTCTGTGATTGATCTTGGCTAGCAGCTGGCTTCGTTGGCAGCAGAAAATGAAGCCAGTAGAATTCAATTGATCGATCGCTTGGTTCGGTTCCTTTCATTGACGTGTAGGGCGGCACAATGTGAATATCATTCGCATTTAAGGTGACAGTTTCATCTCCGACTAGCAGGTTGATTGGCCCTTTCACGCAAATGATTAATTCATAATCACCATGGTGATAACGAAGTTTATGTTTCCAGCCAGCATCGGCCGAAAAATTGCCACCAATCATAAATGTCACAATTTCATTTTTGGGAAACATAACGCTATCCAACGTGAACACCTCCATCTTTTGACTGTCTAAACTCAGTGATTTAATTGGTATCGTATTTATCCACCTAAAATCGATTTTGGCTTCCCAATTAATCAACAGGTAAATTCAGTAATTTTTACGTCGTTGTACCACGGGGAATTAAAAATCTCCTAGTGAATAATTCTGTCAAATCAAGCTTACCACATTGGAAATGAGAGCGGTAACGGAAAAGCCACTTTTTGACACTAGATGTATTTTTTTATAAGTGTTAATCCGTACTTGGAACCGCTATCATTATAAGTGTAATCAAGCCTGATTAATTGAGATTAACACATTGATCAATCATGCCAAATTGATTGGTCGTTTGAAAGGATGGATTTAACGATGAAACAATTAACTAAAATTCAATTAAATGGTGTTCAAATTACTTCGGATTTTTGGAACCGCTATCGTAATTTAATTGCCAAGGACTCCGTTCCGTTTCAATGGGATATGATTAATGACAAAGGCAAAATGGATGTGATGAATGCTGACGCGGCTGGTGGAGCAGCTGATCACAGTGGCGCCATTGAGAACTTAAAGATTGCCGCAGGACGGGCAAAAGGCCATCACTTTGGGTACCCATTCCAAGATACCGATGTATACAAGTGGTTGGAAACGGTTGCCTATGTTTTAAAATACAATCCAGATCAAAAGATGAAAGAGGAAGCTGATTGGACAGTTGATTTGATTGCCGATGCCCAAGATCCTGATGGTTACTTGTCAACTTACTTCCAAATCGATGCGCCTAAACGGAAATTCAAGCGGCTGCAACAATCCCATGAGCTTTATTCAATGGGACACTATATTGAAGCTGGGGTTGCTTATTATGAATCAACGGGCAATCAAAAAGCACTAGATATTGCTGAAAAAATGGCCAGCTGCATCAATAATCATTTTGGCCCTGAAGATGGCAAAATTCATGGATACGATGGTCATCCTGAAATTGAATTGGCCTTAGCCAAACTTTATGAAACAACCCAAAATAAAACATACTTGAAATTGGCGGAATATTTTGTTACCCAACGGGGCCAGGATTTGAATTTCTTCAACGCCCAAAATGAGGCTGATGGAATTGATAACGACTTCTTCCCAGAGCTTCGGACAATTGGCGATCGTTATTACTTTGCAGACAAGCCAATTACTGAACAGACGGATGCTCATGGACATGCCGTGAGAGTGCTCTACTTCTGTACCGGATTAGCTCATGTGGCCAGAGTTAGCCATAACAAGCCGTTATTAGACGCTGCCAATCGACTCTGGAACGATATCGTTAAGAAGCAGATGTATATAACAGGCAATGTGGGTCAAACCGCGACTGGCGAAGCATTTACTTACGATTATGACCTTCCAAATGATACTGATTATGGTGAAACATGTGCTTCGGTTTCAATGACGTTCTTTACCAAACAGATGTTAGTTAATGATTTTGAAGGCAAATTTGGTGATGTCATTGAAAAGGAAATTTTCAATGGTGCCTTGAGTGGCATTGCGCTTGATGGCAAGCATTATTTCTATGCCAACCCATTGGAAGCTGATCCATTAGCCAGCAAGTTAAATCCTGGTAAAAAGCATATTGCATTGCGGCGATCTTCATGGTTCGCATGTGCTTGCTGCCCGGCTAATATCACCCGGTTGATTGCATCACTCGATCAGTATTTGTACGAAGTGAAAGATGATGTCATCTTATCTCATCAGTTTATCGCTAACGACGCCAAATTTAATAATGGCCTTGAAATTAAGCAAACTGGGAATTTCCCTTGGGATGGCAACATTCACTACAGTATTTCAAATCCAAACAAAAATAGTTTTAAGTTTGGGATCCGAATCCCTGCTTGGAGCTTGGACAAATATTCGGTTAAAATGAACGGTAAGCCAGTGGAGTCAAGCTTACAAAAGGGTATCCTGTACTTGAATATTGATGATGAAACGGCTGAAATTTCTGTTAAGTTGAACATGGAAGCTCGCATAGTCCGCGCAAGTACCCGGGTAAGTTCTGATACGATGAAAGTTGCAGTTCAACGAGGCGCAATTGTTTACGCGGCAGAAGGGTGTGGATAACGAAGAGCCACTCTGGTTATATGTTCTTGATCAGAAGCCAACTTTCAAGTATGACTATCGGGCCAACTTATTGAGCGGGGTTGGTGTCTTAACGACCGACGATGTTTATCGATTAGAACTTGATTCTGAAGATGATGCGCTGTATAGCTTTGATCAACCTAAGGGCGCTAATAAGAGTCATCTCACATTGATTCCATATTATGCTTGGGCTAACCGTGATGAAAAACAAATGACTGTTTGGTTTAAGCAAAATGGATTTTAATAAAAAGCCAATGTAAGAACACAGATTGGTGAATTGGTGGAAGCTTTCTGAAATCTTGATTGAGGTTTTTGGAAGGCTTCTTTTTGGGTTGAAACGGCTAGGCTTCTCAAGAATGGGTGATTCATAATCCTAAAGATACTAACCAGTACATTTCTGCCTCATGGTCGGGATACATTCTGTTGGCCTGGGGAACCTTGTCAACTGGAAAGTAATTTGACTTAAAACCAAGTTCAGGTAGTAATCTATTTGTAGAGGAAAATCTTAGGGGGGGAAAAATACAGATGGAATCTTTGCAGAATAAAGTTGCAGTGGTCACCGGTGCCAGTTCTGGTTTTGGTCGGGGGGGGACAGCAATCGCCTTGGCGGAAGCTGGCGTAAATCTTGTTTTGGCTGCCAGAAGAGAGGCAAAATTGGCCAAAGTTGTTGCCCGATGTCAAAAGCTGGGGGGTCAAGGCGGTTTATTATTCAGGAGATGCTCAAAAAGAACAAACGGCAAAGATGGTCATTGAAAATGCAATTAAAGAATTTGGAAGAATTGATATTCTTGTGAATAATGCCGGGATTGGGCGCACCCTTTCAATTCAAGAGACTACGATGGCAGATTTTGATTTGGTTATGAATACCAACGTGAGAAGTGCCTATGCATTTACAAAATATGTCGTGCCCGACATGGTGAAACAGCATGATGGCCAAATTATTTTGACCTCCTCAGTTACTGGAATTGTTGGTCATCCTGATGAGACGGTCTACACTTGTAGTAAGTTTGCGCTTCGTGGTTTGGGGCAGGCGCTTGATAAGGAGTTACTTGATAAAGGTATCCGAACCGACGTCTTCTGTCCCCATGCCGGGGCCACTGAATTTGAGTTGGGATATGGCAGAACTGCGGCTGGCGGAGTCGGGTTTGAAGATGTGGGGGCAGTTTCATTAAATGGTTATCGTTGTGCCAATTCGGATTCGGTGAACAGATAGCAATTGATTTCTAAGAGCCCCTCATTCTTCAATTGGGGGTAGTTTTCGAGTGATCTTTGCAGGACGCCGCCAATTAACGAATTATCAGGGACGTCCTTGGTGACGACTGCACCAGCGGCAATGACAACGTTGCTGCCAATGGTGACCTCTGGCATAATCGAGACCTTACCACCGATCCAGACGTCGTTGCCGATTGTAACCGGGAGCCTTGAGCCATGTAGTGACGGCGAGCTTTGGCATCCAAGGGATGATTAACCGTGTAAATGTCAACATTGGGGCCAATCATGACGTTGTGCCCCATTTTGACAGGGGCAATATCTAGGATGGCCAAATTATAGTTGCTTAAGAAATCTTCGCCAACTGATATATTTTTCCCGTTATCGCAATTGAACGTTGCTTGAACTGACACCCGGTTGCCAGTCTTCCCGAAGATTTGTTTAATCTTTTCGGTTTACTTTTCTGGTTGCGTGGCAGGAATCTCATTGAACTCCTGACAAAGTTTGGCCGCATTGGCTTTTCGAGCAGCTACCTCATCATCAAGAAAGTAATAAGGTTCACCCGCGTCTAATTTTTCTAGTTCTGACAAGTTATCTCCTTCTTTGTTTTAGATTACAATTATTAGTCTACAACTTAAACCACTGTTTAAGTCAGGATCCACTGATTGAGTGGAAATGAGATACTGCAGCTACAAATAAGTGATAAGAGAAGTTACCCAAAATAGTGCTCATAATCAGTAAAATTAAGAGATCTTGATGTTAATTTGCAAATTTTTGAACAAAATTTCATAAAATGTGAATACTTCTAATCAAAATTCTGGTAACATATAACACAATGATGTAAGTTTAGAATTTCAGAAAGTGGGAATGTTTTGTGAGTAATGTGAAATCGTATATTGAATCGGTAAAAGATGAGATCCAACGACGTGACCCAGACCAAACAGAATTTCAAGAAGCGGCTTTTACCGTGCTTGATAGTTTGGAACCAATGCTGGCAGACCATCCTGAATATGTGGAAGCTAATTTGTTATCGCTGTTAGTTGAGCCTGAAAGAGTGATCCAATTTCGGGTTCCATGGCAGTCTGACGATGGGAAGTTCCACGTTAACCGGGGCTTTCGGGTTCAGTTTAATTCCGCAATCGGCCCATACAAAGGTGGCTTAAGATTGCATCCAAGTGTTAACTTGAGTGTTGTTAAGTTCTTGGGCTTTGAGCAAATTCTCAAGAACAGCCTAACTGGTTTGCCGATTGGCGGGGCTAAAGGTGGCAGTGATTTTAACCCCAAAGGAAAGTCTGATTCAGAAGTGATGCGTTTTTGCCAAAGCTTTATGACGGAGCTGCAACGCCATATTGGCCCCGACCTAGACGTTCCCGCTGGTGACATTGGTGTCGGCGCCAGAGAAATTGGTTATCTGTTCGGTGCTTATAAACGATTAAACGGTTACCAAAACGGCGTTCTGACTGGCAAAGGGTTAACCTTTGGTGGCAGCTTGGCCAGAACTGAAGCAACCGGCTTTGGCCTGCTGTATTACACCAACGCGTTAGTTAAAGCACAAGGTGATACACTGACCGGTAAGCGAATTAAAATTTCCGGTTCTGGAAATGTTGCCACGTATGCGGTTCAAAAGGCAACTGAGCTCGGTGCCAAAGTGGTGACCGTTTCTGATTCCAATGGCTACATTTATGATCCAAAGGGAATTGATTACCAAGTTGTTAAACAGATCAAGGAAGTGGAACGGGGCCGGATTCGGGAATATGCTGACCGCGTTGCCAGTGCGGAATATCATGGTGGCTCCGTTTGGGACTTTGATGTTGATTATGATATTGCCTTACCTTGTGCGACTCAAAATGAAATTAACAAGGATCAGGCTAAGCTGATTGCCAAAGATGGTGCTAAGTATATCTGTGAAGGGGCTAACATGCCAAGTTATCCTGATGCCATTGCGGTATATCGGGACAGTAATATTCTTTATGGCCCTGCAAAAGCGGCTAATGCTGGCGGCGTGGCAGTTTCCGCGCTTGAGATGAGTCAAAATAGCGAACGACTGGCTTGGAGCTTTGAGACGGTTGATAATCGCCTTCAAGACATCATGGAAGATATCTTCGAAAAATCACAAGCTGCCGATAAAAAATATCATTTGGATCAAGATTATCAAGCCGGGGCGAATATTGCCGGCTTTGAAAAAGTTTCCACTGCTATGCTTGCGCAGGGATTGGTATAAGCGGGTCACCCACAGCTGGATCATTGATTAAAGGATTATAACTAATAATGGCTGCCAGACGGTCAGCTGGTTTCGTTGACGTTCTCAGAGGATGTTAAAGATCAGGCTGATGGCTTGGCAGCTTTTTTTACCTAAATCCTGGAATCAAATCGCCTTTCATCACAATCTCGTAATCTTTAATTTGCTGATAAAAACAGGTTATAGCCCTTTAGTAATCTGGGCGACTATGGTACATTTGATACCAAAGGACACAAGGAGGAAAAGATCATGGGACTAATCATAACCGGCGTCATCGTTGTGCTGCTGATCATCTGGATCATTGCCTTATATAACGGCTTAGTTAGCCAACGAAACTTAGTGGATGAGGCTGCCAGCCAAATCGACGTTCAACTGCAACGGCGAGGGGACCTGCTGCCGAACTTGCTGGAAACGGTTAAGGGATATGCCAAACACGAGCAGGAAACCTTTGCCAAAGTAACTGAAATGCGGACACAAATTACGGATCCCAATGCCAGTCTAGGTGACAAAGTTAAGGCCGATAATGAACTGACTGGTGCTTTGAATCACTTATTTGCAGTTTCCGAAAACTATCCTGAATTAAGGGCAAACCAAAATTTCATTGCACTTCAAGAAGAACTTTCCAATACTGAAAACAAAATTGCCTTTTCCCGCCAGAATTTCAACAGTAACGTGATGGTTTATAATAACAAGATTCAAACCTTCCCAAGTAATTTAGTTGCTAAATTCGGAAACTTTGCGGTTCGCGGTTATCTTGAAGTACCTGAGAAGACCAAAGAAGTTCCTCAAATGAAATTTTAGTAAAAAAGGAGAACTAGCCTGATGGATACCATAAATCAGCAAGTTCAACAGAATAGAAGACGGACGTGGCTGGTGATGGCCGGCTTTATGCTGCTGATCTCCCTGATTGGTTTTGCAATTGGCTGCATATTTGCTTACCAACAAGACCCGTTCGACATTATGATCGCGGTATATACTATGATTGGATTTTTAATTGGAGCCGTCATCTACTCCTTTTTTGTGTATTTAAACGTTACCAATATCTTGATGAAATCCAGCAAGGCGACTAAATTGCAAGAATCAGACGACCCCCAATTGTTCAATATTGTGAGTGACTTAGTCGTTGTGGCGAATATTCCGATGCCGGATTTGTACCTGATGGCAGATCCCTCACCGAACGCGTTTGCGACCGGCCGTGATCCAAAGCACGCTGCTATTGCGGTTACTAAGGGGTTACGCGAGATGATGAATCGTGAGGAACTTGAAGGGGTCCTTGCTCATGAAATTTCGCATATTAAGAATTATGATATTCGGGTCTCATCAATCACCGTTGCACTAACCACATTCATTGCCGGGGCTGGAGCAGTCCTAATCGTTGCCGGTATCAGTCTGATGCGCGGCGGCCGTTGGGTTGGCTGGTTTGGTGGCGGTGATGACCGTAAGGATTCTAATAACTCTTGGTATCTGTTTTTGGCCATCATGACATTTGGCTTTATTATTTGGCTGGGCGGATGGATTATCCGAATTATTGGGGTGCCGATTGCCCAAATCATGCAGTTTGCCGTTTCCCGCCAACGAGAATCTTTAGCTGATGTTTCTGGGGTCAACTTGACCCGCGACCCGCAAGGATTAATCGATGCATTGACTCTCCTCAAGACTGATACAACCCCAACGTCAAACCCAACTTCTAAAGGGGCTGCTCTTTATATTAATGAACCAGTGACCCGTCAAGGGAAGGCCCCATTCTTAGTCAAGATGTTTGATACCCACCCACCACTCGATGAACGAATTGCCAGACTGAAGCGTTTATTAGGTGAGAAATAATCGTTGGTAATTTGCCCTTGACACAGGCCAGAATCGGTCGTAGTATTCATTACAATAAATCTCATTTAAATCTAATATTTATTTGCGACGAAGAGAAGAGTAGAAAGACCAGTACTGATAACTAGCGACCATCGACAGTGAAAGGGTGGCCAGGAACGTTTTTTGAAGATGAGCTCTGAGCAACTATCAACAGTGCAAGCTGGCGGTACGTGGGAATCACGATAAAATTCCGGGCATGATTGTGCCTTTGAGGTGTGAACGGTAACGTGAACACAAATACGGGTGGTAACACGATGGAAGTCGTCCCTGTGCATTAATTGATTTAATGCGCAGGGGCGACTTTTTTATTTTAGAAAGGGGAAATTCAAATGTCAGAATTCAATACAAAGTTAGTTCATGGTCAACCAGAATATGATAATAATACCGGAGCGGTTAATGTGCCAATTTATAACTCGTCAACCTATGTTTATCCAAATGCAGATGCAAAAGTCAAATTTGATTATGAACGTTCCGGCAATCCAACGCGCAGTTATCTCGAGAATCAAGTCGCTTTGTTGGAAAACGGCGTTCGTGGGTTTGCATTTTCTTCTGGCTCAGCAGCAATTCACTCGGTTCTGTCAATCTTTTCTCCAGGCGATCATATTATCATTGGCAAGAACATCTATGGTGGGACATTCCGAATTATTAATGACTTCTTCAAACGCTGGCAGCTTGAATTCACCGCTGTGGACACCCAGAATCCTGAAGAAGTCCAAGCAGCTATTCAACCGAATACCAAAGCGATTTACTTTGAAACGTTTACTAACCCACTGTTGCACGTGACCAGCGTCAAACAGATTTCGAAGATTGCCAAGGCCCACAATATTTTAACCATCGTCGATAACACGTTCTTAACGCCTTATCTGCAACAACCACTCAATTTGGGGGCAGACATTGTCATTCACTCCGCGACTAAGTACCTTGGTGGCCATTCGGACGTGGTAGCCGGAATTGTGGTCGCCAAAAATGAAAATATTGCCAAGTTAATTTACTTTAATCAAAATAGTATTGGTGCTACATTATCTCCACAGGACTGTAGTCTGATCCGGCGGGGCATTCAAACTTTGGCGGTTCGCATGGATCGGCATTTGAGTAATGCAGCCAAAATTGTTGCCTTTCTGCAGAAACGGCCAGAAATTACCAAGCTGTATTACCCGGGCATTGACGATGGTAGCCGTGATCATGAAATTGCCGCCGACGAAACCAATGGATTTGGTGGCATCATCTCGTTCGAATTGAAGGATGGGTTGGATTCAACCCAATTTGTGAACGGTCTGCATTTGATCCAACTAGCGGTTAGCTTGGGAGCAGTTGAAAGCTTGATTGAATTACCATACAAAATGACCCACGCGGAATTGTCTCGCAAGGAACAACTGAAGGCCGGGATTACGACACAGCTTGTCAGATTATCAGTTGGAATTGAAGACCCTAAAGACTTGCTCAAGGACTTGGAACAGTCGCTTAATCAACTCACCCGTGCGTCACTCAAGAAAGAGGCAGTCAGGTAATTAATTTAAATTAGTTAAAATGAGTGTTGACAATTAAAATACAATGAGTTAGATTATAAGCACATTAAAATTTGATTGAAATTAAATGCAGTGATGAGGAGAGTAACTCAGCTGAGCCATTTCAGGGAGTCCCAGATAAGTGAGAAGGGATAATGGTTGACTGAGCGAAAGTAGCCTCTAAGCAGTAGATGCGAAGTAATGAGTATCTATGGTGTGCACCCCTTAAAGTGCCAGTGTATCGCTAGTTTTGGCTGTACATGATGAGACGGTTTGTGTGAGCAAATCGTGAATAAAGGTGGTAACACGCGTAAGCGCCCTTGATCTTATATAAAAAGATCAAGGGCGCTTTTTTTAGGACAGCTACGCAAAGCAGAAGTCTACATGTAAGCACCTTGGCCGTAAATTCCAGAACAGGGAATTTACGGCCAAGGAGACTTACACTCCGACTTCTAACCGCTTTGCTCCGCTCACTATGTTAGGACAGCTGCGTCAGGCAGAAACCTGACTCTGCTCACTTTTCAATCAAAAATATAAAAATGGAGCGTGATGTTTATGAAATTTGCAATGATTGGTGCAGGAGCAATGGGGTTACGTTATGGTATTTTACTACAAGAGGCCGGTAATGATGTCACATTTATTGATACATGGCAGCCACATATTGATAAGATCCGTGAACAGGGCGGCGTTTATCAGATGCGGGATCATCAAGATCGGCATTTAGTCAAAATCAAGTTGGAAACTCCTGAATCTTATAATGGCGATCCAGATATGTTAATTTTCTTCACCAAACAAATGCAGTTGAACGATTACTTAAAACGCTGTTCACACTTCTTCAATGATCGGCAATATGCCTTCACCTGCATGAACGGCATGGGCCATATTGAGAAGCTCCAGAAGTATTTCGCGGATGACAAAATCATCGGTGGGACTGCCTTAATTGCCACCGTTCTTCCTGGTCCTGGTGAGGTTGACTTCATGGGTAAACGTGGTGCTGGCAAATTAAACATGTGCCCACTTACCGAAAAGCCGGATGAAATGACCCATCGCTTGTTCGATGAGTTACAAAAAGCCGACATGAATCCGACTTTGACTGACGACTTCACTGGCACCTTGATGACGAAGGTAATCTTTAATTCCGTTATTAATACCATTTGCACCATGTTTGAAATCCCAATGGGTGAATTTGGTAACTTCCCCGGAGCTACTGACATGGCGCGGCAATTGATTGATGAAGCCTATGACATTTGTGCCAGAGCCGACATTCATCTGGTTTCCAGTAGAAAAGAGGAGTTACATGCAATCGATATCAATACCCGAATTGACATGCCACTTCACTACCCATCCATGTATCAAGATATGACCAAGGACCGGCCAACTGAAGTCGACTATATCAATGGGTACATCGCTGATCTTGGGCGCAAGTACCACTACGAAGCCAAAACCCATTTATTTGTTACCCAAGCGGTTCATTTGGCAGAGTTCCATCGGCAAAATTTGGCTAAACAACGGGCGATCAAGGCGCACCAAGCAGAACCTCAAGCTCAAACGGCATAGTAGCCAAGGAGGTGAACCTGATAGTTTGAAGCCAATTCTTTGAGCGTCGCGAATATTTCCTCCTGTTGATCGCGATTCCCAGAGACTTCAACGTAGAAGGAATACACCCCTAACTTAGCTTTTGTGGGCATTGACATTAATGTCACCAGATTTAATCCTACCTTGGCAAAATAGCCAAGAATTTCGTAGAGCGTGCCGGAACGGTCATTGGTGGCAGGTGTGATGAACAAGGGTGCTTTAAATTGATTCGTAGATAAAGCCACTTTAGAAAGGGTTGCGGCAGTGGCGGGGTTGGCTTTGAAGATAATGAAGCGGGTGCGGTTATCAAATTGATCAGCAACGTTATTCAGCTTCAAGGCACTGGAGACTTCCGTTAACTGAGACTGCGGAATGATGGCGGCGTCCCCTGGTTCACCAGATCTGAACTTTTCCAATGAAACCATATTTGATGAAGTCGTTATGATTTGGACACTAGGTAATTTTGATAGCAGTTTTTGGCATTGGCCTTCCGTCTTAAACTGCACATAGATTCGGCTTATTTTACTTAATTGATCAACGTTAGCCACTAACCCAAAATCAACTGGGATGGTGATTTCGCCGATTTCCGTGACGTTGGCAGTCTGCAAACGTTGAAGCGTCGCGGACACATAACCGTCAAGCTGGTTTTCCAATGGTAACAAGCCGATGTTATCACCAGAAACCGCTTGGTAAACCTGATCAAAAGTGGGGTGGTAGTCAAACGTAACGTTTGAATCTGGCTGGGTTGCTAAATAAGCTTTTGCGGCCGCGTCGGCAAAGGTGCCGGCAGGACCAAGAACTGAAAATTTCATTGGGTGACCACCTTTATAGTAAGGATAATGTAGTATTTTCATCCATCATATCAAACAAAGAATCAAAATAAAATCGCCAACGAAAACAATCTAAGATGAGATCCAGTTGGAAACTGATTCATTTCAGCTTCTGGTTGGATCTCATTTTAGGTTGTTTCAGATTCTAAATAGGAATAATCAGATGGGAATCACATTCGTTTTTTAAACAAGAGTAAAGGTGTTTGACTTGCTGATGTTAACTAATTAATATAACCAGTATCACGAAAAAGGAGTTCGAGAAAATTGATGAAGATGCCATCGTTAAAGCCATTATTAATTCCGCTCACGGCAATTACCGCCGGAAGTGCGTTTGTCAGTTATAAATTATTCAATTTTGCATTCAAGCGTGTCGACTACGTTCCCGAAACTTCTAAGGAAAAACAGAAATACGCGGATAAATATTACGAATACGTTGACTGGTTCCATTCTGTTCCATCCGAGGATTGGTATCTCAATGAAGACAATCCTGATCAGAAGATGGTGGCCACCTACATTCCAGCCCAAACAGCCACTAAGAAAACGGTAATTATCGCTCATGGATACAAGGGCAATCGGGAAACTATGGCGAACTATGCCAAGATGTTTCGCAGGATGGGGTACAATGTCTTAACCCCAGATGACCGGGGCCATGGCGAAAGCGCCGGCTAATACATCAGCTTTGGTTGGTTGGACCGGCTCGATTATCTGCAGTGGATTCATCGGGTGATTGATCATGTCGGTGCAGATAGTCAAATCTTACTATTCGGGGTCAGTATGGGTGGCGCTACGGTTGAAATGCTTTCCGGCGAACGGTTGCCTGATCAAGTTAAGGCGATTATTGCTGACTGTGGTTACTCAAGCGTTGAAGAGGAACTAACCTATCTATTGAAGAAACAATATCACTTGCCTGAATATCCTGTTGAACCAATGGTCAGTGAAATTAACAAGCGGACGGCTGGTTTTGGCTTGGAAAATGCCTCATCTGTCAAGCAGTTGGCAAAGAATCAACGACCAATCCTGTTCATTCATGGGGAAAAGGATACTTATGTTCCTGCCAATATGGCCTATGAGAACTATCATGCCACTCATGCGCCGAAACAAATTTGGATTGTTAAGAATGCCACTCACGCCGAAAGCTTTTGGCGGGATCCAGAGGCCTATCGGAAACGGATTGGAGAATTCTTGAATACGTATATGAAATAAAGCTGTGAATAAGTACCGAACAGATAGCTCCGACAATAATGATTCAATTGAAATTCCGGTGAGGATTTTGATTGGGGCGTTTTTATGAATTAAATGGGTGCTTTTTGATGTTTGGTGAGCCTATATGGCCGAAACGTGCTCCAGTTTCTAACCGCTTGGTTCCGCACTCTACTTTTTAAAAGTAAGTCTAAATGTTAGCATTTTATTCTCTTAAGATTATACTTAGTAGTTGAACAACCGAATAGCAACAATGGAAGCGCTTGTGGTTATTTGGATAAAAAGGAGATATTGCTATGACTAAGATGATTGCAGGACAAGCTTTAGTAAAGGTACTTGAAGACTGGGATGTCGATCATGTTTACGGAATTCCTGGTGGTTCAATCAACCATACCGTCGAAGGTCTGTACCTTGAAAAAGATAAAGTGAAGTACATTCAGGTACGTCACGAAGAGGTGGGCGCAATTGCGGCTTCAGCTGATGCCAAGTTTACTGGCAAGATTGGCGTTGCGTTTGGTTCAGCTGGTCCTGGTGCCACTCACTTGTTCAACGGCTTGTACGATGCCAAGATGGATCACGTGCCCGTTTTAGCACTGATTGGTCAAGTTCCCCAAGCCGCAATGAACACCAACTACTTCCAGGAAATGGATGAAGTACCGATGTTCAGTGACGTCTCTGTTTATAACAAACAAGTCACAACGGCGGACCAAATTCCGTACGTTGTCAATCAAGCAATCAAGGAAGCCTATCGGCAAAAGGGCGTTGCAGTCGTTGTTCTGCCTGAAAACTTAACGGCAGAAGAAATTGACTACAAACCAACCCGGACACCATTGACGGTTGCTGACGACTTCAAGCAAACAGTTGATCCATCAGCTGTTAGCGATACCCTTAAGATGATTAAAGAAGCTAAACGCCCACTAATTTATGCTGGCCGTGGCTTGCTGGGTGCTCGTGACACCTTAACGAAGTTCTCAGAACAATTCAATATTCCAGTAATGAATACCGTTCCAGCAACTGGTGTTATCAGTACCGATCATCCAAACTTCATCGGGACGACTGGTCGATTAGGTACTAAGTCAGGATTTGAAGCCATTCAAAACGCTGATTTGATTTTGTTCTTAGCATCAGAATATCCATTTGCCAACTTCTGGCCACAGGATACTAAGATGATTCAAGTTAACAACAATCCTTACGATATTGGTAAACGAATCGACGTTGACTATGCGGTGATTGCTGATGCCAAGAGCTATCTGCAAGCATTGATTGATACCGGTGAAAGCCGACCAAAGGATGCTTGGCTGGAAGCTAACCAGGAAAACAAGCATAACTGGGATAAGTGGATCGATAGCTTGGCTGATGACGACAGCGATGGTTTGAACGCTGAATCAGTTACCAAGAAGATCGCTGAAATGGCTGGGCCTAATGATACTTATGCTGTTGATACTGGAAACGTATCAGAGTGGAGTGTCCGGGGCTTGCCAATGAACAAAAACCAACGTTTCGCAATTTCTGGTTTGTTTGCAACCATGGGCTTTGGTATTCCCGGCGGCATGGCTGGTGCTTTGAGTGTGCCAGAAGGCCAAGCTTGGTCACTATCTGGTGATGGCGGCTTCTCAATGGTTAGTCAAGATATTATCACTGAAGCCCGTTATGGTCTGCCCGTTATCAACGTGGTCTTCTCAAACGACCGCTTTGGATTCATTTGGTATGAACAGATGCAAACCAAGCAGCACTTCTACGGTGTTGACTTGACCGACGCTGATTGGGCTAAAGTTGCTGAAGGACTTGGTGGAATTGGCTTTACGGTTAAGAACATCAAGGATCTTGATGAAGTCTTTGCTAAGATTAAGGATTTACAAGCAAATGGCAACACTAAGCCAATCGTTATCGATGCCAAGATCAAGCAGGATGATCCGGTCGCAACTGCCTTCATGCCACTGGATCCAAAGACATTTGGTGAAGATACTGCCGATGCGTTTGCTAAGCAATATCACATTGATCGTAAGCAACAACCATCTCTAGGCGAAATTTTACGTGGTAAAGAATAACAGCTCAAAGTCGCGGCCATTGGTGCCGATGATCATCCGATGACCGTAACATAACAACTCTACAATTGAAAAGTATCCGTTTGCTGAAAGGTGGCGGGTGCTTTTTTCGTGTCTAATATATCAATATTACAAATGTTACAAAATAAGACTACTCAGCAAGCCCGGAATTTCCGAACAATAACGCTTGTGAATTGTTGCTATATTGCCGTTGTAATGGGGGTTTACATGATTGATACATGCATTGTTACCGGTTACTTAACTTTTTATTAAGAGACACCATATTACAACAATGTTTCATTGGCTTTGATTTGTAACGTGCCATAATGGGTGCATCCAATAAAGGGAGGGATTTATTATGAAGAAATTTGCAACGATGATTACCGTAGCTTCACTGGCTTTACCATTGGCACTTGCTGCGCCATTTGCAGTAACTTCAGCATTACCTGCTGCTAATGCTGCAACAACGACAACTAAGACACCTGCTAAGAAGACTGCTACGACAACTACTAAGAAGCCCGCCGCAACTACTAAGACAGCAGCTACCAAGGGCGTAACTTATACCATCGCCAAGAACGGTGTTAAGAACTTCAAAGCACAAAGTTATCACATCAAAGCAAATGTTAACGTTTATAAAGGCTTCTTCTATGCTGATGCTGGCAAAGTAACCTTCACTAAGAAGGGCGTTTTAAAGGGCGGCGTTACATATAAAGTCACCCGTTCAGTTGCCGTTACCAAGGGTAGCAAGACAAGCACATTCTTGTACGTAAAGGGTCAAGGCTATGTTTCAGCAGCTCAAATGACTAAAGGTCCTTACATGCAAGCTGATTAGTGATTAATATCAATATTGAGCTTCATCCTTCAATGTACTGGTCAATGACAATTAACGTTGTCGTTGGCCTTTTTGTTTAGTGAGCGGAGCACATTTCTGCTAGGTTGCCAAGAAACTCTAATCCCTGGGCTTGGATTTTTGGTGAAGGAGACTTAGGTGCAAGTTTCTGCTTTGCGGAGCTGTCCTAATCTATGTAATTGAGAAGTCTAACACCAGAAATCCGGGGGTGGGATTTTTGTGGCGAAGGCTTAGATGCAGGCTAAGCCTTTTATAGTGATGGACTCAGCCACTGCATGGTAAAATAACCTTATGATCTTGATTTTGTTGAAAGTAATCTTGATAGAAGGTGGGGAGCTTTAATGATCATTAATCCAACAAAGAAGGCATTGCCAATCTTTTCTAAATTACCCAAGGTTGGTGATAGGGAGGCTGGCAAACAGGAAAGCGGCGACTATCCATTCTTCTCGTGGACAGCCAATTATTTCAATTTTAATCGGAAGAAAATCGTGGTGTTAATCAACGAGCTCACCTATTCACCGGTTGTTTTGGTGGACATGAATGCCGAAAACAAAAAGCACATTTCAGAGTTTTTCAAGGAAGGGTTGCGGCTTACAATGGCTCAAGCTGACGTTGATTCCAAATATGTGAATCACTATTTGATTAAAATGGGACAGATTCGGGTTAACGCGGCAGCAAACAAATCGATTCTCGGCAAATTGGGGCAGTATATTTTTCAACTAAAAGTCGCAATCTCGTACTCTGATTACGACATTAATGATCAACGGTTGGCTGAAAAGATGACCAATCATTTGGCACAGTTAATTGTCAGAGGTGGCGAGAATGGCGATTATCGTAGGACTTCTGAGGCTCTGAGAACTGCGGTTACGCAATATTTAGCATCGTAATTCCCAAAATATCCAAGGTTAGGTTTCACACTAATCTTGGATATTTTATTGTTCGATGGTATTGACAACTCACTAACGTAGTATAGAATACTACATAAATAGTATTAAAAACTATGTATCTCAAAGAGGAGAAGTTACATGTCTGAAAAAATTGCCTTGTTAGTTGATTCTGCATCGGATGTGCCACCAGAAGCCCTTGAAAAGTACGATAATATTGGGGTGGCGCCAATGTTAATTAGTATGGCTGGTAAGGAATATCGGGACAATGTCGATATCACCCCAGTTGAATTTTACGCGGAGCTGGAAAATGCAGTTAAATTACCAACGACCGCCGCGCCAACTCGAGGTAGCATTCAGCAGCAGCTCGATACTTTAAAAGAGCGCGGCTTCGATCATTTTATTGGCATCACCATTTCTGCCAAATTATCAGTTAGCTTTAGTCTGTTTAATCAAGTTGCCAAAGATCAAGGTGGCGTTGAGATGGCAGTTATCAATACCAAGAATATCGGCATTGGCAGCGGTCTATTTGCCGTCTATGCGGAACAATTGATCGATGCAGGTAAACCATTTGCAGAAATTGTGAAATTATTAAATGACGCTGTTTCTGAGAGTCGCATTTTCTTTTATATCCCAAGCTTGAAATACCTCCGCGCAGGTGGCCGAATTGGCCGGGTTGCGGGCTTGGTGGGTTCGTTATTGAAAATTAAGCCAGTGATTTCTTGCGATCAAGATGGTGTTTATTTCCCCATCACCAAAGCTCGAACGGAACCAAAGGCAATTTCTCGGATGGTTAATTTGGCGGCCGAAGTTGTTAAAAACGCAGCAAATGTCCGCATTGCAGTGGTTAATGGCGCCGATGAACCTTTAATGGAAAAAGTGAGCGATCAATTGCATAATTTGTTCCCAGACGATAAAATTTATAAAGGAAATGTTTCACCCGTGCTCGGTGTTCATACCGGTCCGGGATTGGTCGGAATCGCTGTTCAAGTTGGCGATCCATTTTAAAGAAAAGTAGGAGTAACCGAATTGATTGATAACCCAAAACGATCTTCAATTAAATTACCGATGTGGGATGAGTTGCCAAACTTCGATCTTCATTTGGATCAACTGTTGGATCTGACCAATCAGTATCTCACTCCGATAATTGGCAGCAAGATTACCAAAACAATGATGCACAATTATTTCAAAGCAGATATCATTGTGCCACCGACTCGAAAAAAATATTGGCGAATGCAACTGGCTGGCGCGATTGTGGTTGGCTTGTTGAAAAATATTTTTACCCTCGCTGAAATTCAAGCGGGATTGAAAGCACTCTTAAAGGACAGCTCACCCAAGACCGGCTATAATAACTTTGTCTTGATGTTCAACGAGCAGGCCGCCCAATCCGGCACGGTTCCAGCGGCGTTGAACAGTTTAGATTTGAAGTCGGCTAATAAACCAACAATCATGCAATACGACGCGGTTCAATCAATTTTATTTTGGCTGGCAGCCAAGAAACGGTTGGAAGAAGCGTCTAAAGAGTAGAAGAAGTCTGCGCAAGATTAGAAAAGAGCCAGTTCCAATCAAAAATTCATGCGAATTTTGATTGGAACTGGCTCCTTTTTTGATTGATGGCTTACTATTCAGATGGACTAAAGGGTCACATCATTGACAATATAATCAGGTTTTTCACCTTTATTCATCGCTACCATATTCTTTGCGACAATCTCAGCCATTGCATCACGGGCCTCCACCGTCGCATTACCGATATGCGGTGTCAAAATGACGTTTTTGAGTGACTTGAAGCCATCATCAACTTTAGGTTCATGCTCGTAAACATCGAGCGCTGCCCCAGCAATATCATGATTTAATAAGGCTTCATAAAGGGCGCCTTCGTCAATAACTGGACCCCGGGAGGCGTTAATTAACATGGCACTGTCCTTCATTGCCCGGAATTGTTCAGCACCGATCATATGGTGGGTAGCTGGGGTTGCCGGTACGTGGAGGGTTAAGACGTCAGCGTTCTCAATGACTTCATCAACACGGGCAAACTTGGCGCCTAACTGGGCTTCCACGGTCGGATCGAGTTGCTTCCGCTGACTGTATAGGATGTTCATGTCAAAGGCGTGCATTCGTTTGGCAACGGCTTGACCAATTTGGCCCATGCCAATAATACCTAACGTTTTGCCGGCCAATTGGTGACCGAGGAAGAAGAGGGGAGCCCAACCAGAAAAGCCTTCTTCACGCATCAACTTATCGCCCTCGACAATTCGATGAGCCAAGCTAATCATCAATCCGCAAGTGACTTCCGCAGTTGACGTAGTTGAGACCTTGGGGGTGTTGGTGACTGGAATGCCCTTTGATTTGGCGTAATCCGTGTCGATGTTGTTAAAGCCAGCGCCATAATTGGCGATTAATTTGAGATTTGGGGCGCTGTTAATCACGTCTTTATCAACTTGAGTGGACAATGGGGTGATCAGGAAGTCCTTATCTGCCACGCGTTTGATGAGCTCATCCTTGGTGATCAATGCACCGCTATCGTCAAATACATCAATGTCTAAATCGGCATCTTTTAAAATGTTCAATGCCTGTTCAGGAATCCGTCCCGCAATTAAAACCTTTGCCATATTCTGTCTCCTCCTTAAATTATATACAACTTCATTATAGGTCATTTAAGGTGATGAATGGAATCGTTTACGCTTTGAGCTGGCTAAAGTTGACTTTTGATTTGTTCATTGTGAATAACTGAATTAAAATAAGGGATGAAGTGTGGTAATGCTGAAATCATTAAATGAGGTGGAATAAGATGAGCCAATTTACTGTCCAACCAAGCTTTTGGAAAATTTTTCCGGATGTCAAAATTGCGGTGATTACGGTTCACAATTTGGATAATCATGATAAGGGACAAATGCCACCGGAACTGTTGGCAGAAGCCAATGATCAGGTTGAGGATCTAATTCCCAATGAACCAATTAGCGCTAACCCACTGATCCATGAATGGCGAGAAGCTTTCAAAAAGTTCAAAACAAAGAAGGGTGCGCGGTTTGCGGTTGAGAACCTGTTAAAGCGGGCTAAGAAAGGCAATCCAGTCCGCAGCATTGATCCCTTAGTGGATATCTATAACGCGATTTCTTTGCGAACGGGGTTTCCGATTGGGGCACTTGACCTGAATAAAATTCAAGGTGGGATTAGTCTGGAAGTTGCCAGGGGCGGCGAACCTTTTACTGCAATCGGTGAAGATGAGGAAGACCCCGCCTTACCCGGCGAAGTCATTTATCGAGATGATGAAGGGGCTACCAGCCGTTGTTGGGCGTGGCGGGATGCCAAACGAGTCGAAGCCACGGACGATTCAACTGATATTTTGATGTATTCGGAATGTTTGAAGCCGGAGTGGCGGGAGAACCATGAGCGGGCAATGACAGAATTGACCGGCAATATTGAGAAGTATTTGGGAGCTGCGGCAAAGATCCAGTATGTGGCTCGCAATCAGCCGATGGTGACTTATAAATAAAAAGTTGATCTTCATTAGGGTGGTCTTAAAAAATGAATCGATTATTGATGCTAACAGCTAGCGCTTATCGCAGTAAAGTCGTCCAGGTAATCGAACAAACTTTTCAATTGTTATTCCCAGTGATTTTACTTGGGAGTTCAGCTGAGGTCTTACAGTTTGTTTTTTTGACTGCCAGTGGGTATGTCGCGACAATTTTTAATGTCCCTCAATGGTTGCCTTTCGACCGAGAGCTTTCAGTTTTAATGGGGACGGTCTATCACTGTACGCTTGGAATGGTTGGCCTGTATAGTGCTTATGGGACTTCTTACTTTACCGTTAAAGTGTATCGGCGGCAATCTTCACCAAGTGCGGGTTTAATAGGACTACTAGCGTTCTTGATGATTGCGTTTGAACCTCGAAGCGGTGGTAGAGTTACCTTTAATCTGCCTTTAATGGCAGAAGGGTTACTAGTGGGTGTGTTGGTTGGCTATGTTTGTGGTCGAATTTTGATTGCGTTTAAAAATCAGCAGACTGATTGGGGAGAAATGATGTGGCGGCTAGCCCTCATTTTTGCATTAGCCCTTAGTGTGAACTTGCTGATGAGTTTTTTAAGGCGAACGGGGGCTCTTTCAATTCTGACGGTTAGTGGGCCACAGCCAACGTCAGGGCATACTTTGGCCTTTGTCTTAATGATGGGGGCGTTAACGGAATTGTTATCTTGGATTGGAATTGGGGGACCGTTTACAGCCAACCCGACGTTCACGGATCCAGCCTCAATTGCGAATTTAAATCATGCTTTAAAAGCGGGATCACCTTGGAATGCCCCTCACCTATACACTGATACCACGCTATTTCACAGCTTTGCTAACTTTGGCGGTAATGGCGTGATGTTAGCTTTGATTATTACCATTTTGATTTTTTCAAAACGAGCGGACAGCCGAACTGTCTCGAAGTGGTCAATCTTTCCAGCCGTTTTTAATAGCCATTATGCCATGATGGTGGGGATTCCAGTCTTATTTAATCCGATTTTTCTATTGCCATTTATTCTAGTGCCCGTCGTTAATATGACAATTGCTGCGACGCTTTTGGCGCTACATTGGCTCCCAGCGGCTGTTTATCCAGTTCCAGCAGGTACGCCGGGACCCTTAATCGCCTTTTTAGGAACAAATGGTAATTGGGTATCATTATTACTGGGAATCTTCTTAATTGTGATTGATGTTTTAATGTACGCGCCATTTATCAAGTTGGCTGAAAGGGTGCAAAAAAGTGCGGGTGAGTTGAAATGACATGGCAGAAAAAACATTGGGTAGTCGCTCTAATAAGCATTGTTATGGTTATCGCTGTGATCGTTGTATCGCTTCAATGGTCGCGAAAAAGCGTTTCACAATTAGCCCAGCGTCATAATTCAACGTTAGTTCCACTGATCATGATTCCGGGAAGTTCGGCGACAGAGAACCGGTTTGACTCGTTAGTCAAAGCCTTAAACATGAATCGAAGAAATCCTCATAGTTTACTGAAGATTCGAGTGGCTAAAAACGATCAGTTAACGTTTTCTGGTCAAATCCGCCCCCGGGATCGCGCGCCAATTGTTGTCGTCGGATTTGAAAATAATCAAGACGGTTATTCAAACATTAAGAATCAGGCGCGTCAATTTAACATTGCCTTTAAGGCTTTAAATAAGCGTTTGAGTTTTAGTCGGTTTGAAGTGGTTGGTCATTCTAATGGTGGATTAATTTTTACCGTTTTTCTTGAAAAGGATTATTCGCAGTATGCCAATGAGGTTCAAGTCACAAAGCTGATGACGATTGGGTCACCATTTAATTTCAATGAACGTAGCATTAATAATAAAACCCAGATGTTATCTGACCTCATCAAAAATCGGCGGGAACTGCCCACTACTTTAAATGTCTATTCGGTCGCTGGGACACAAAACTATACCTCTGATGGGATCGTTCCTTTAATGAGTGTGATGGCCAGCCGCTACGTTTTTCAAGGTCAGGTGAAGCACTTTACAACGGTGACCGTGTCAGGGTCGGATGCCCAACATTCAGATCTCCCCCAGAATCGCCAAATCGTGAGTCTGATTAACAACTATATGTTAACGGCTAAGCGGCGATACCGAGTTCAACCGAATGAACCAGAACTTCATTAGTGATTTAAGCGAAATTTCAGTTTTCCCTATTGACATCGCCACGGTAACCGTCTAAGATAAACGTTAAATTAATGAGAGAACGCTGTGAGAAAGTTGAGTAGCATTTTTACATCCGAAAGCGAGCCTTGTTTGGTGGGAGAAGGCAGGACAAAAAGTGTGAAAATCCCTTTTGAGCGATGCACCGAAGAAATTAAGTAACGTGCATTGGTGACACCCATTATCGTGTTAGCGTATCGCCTTTTGAGGCCGTACGTGAAAGGCAGTTGTAGTGATATAACTGCAAATATAAGGTGGTAAAGTGCACATAGGCGCCCTTAATTCAGTTAACGCTGAATTAGGGACGCCTATTTTTATGGAGTGAGCGGATCCAGGCGTTTAATAACCGAAACATAAGTCTCCACAAGCAGAAATCCCGCCTTTGGATTTTTGTTTGTGGTGCTTATGTGCAGGTTATTGCCTGGAGGAGCTGTCCTCAGCGCTGTAACCGAATACCCACACCCACACATTATTAATTTCTCAGTGTCCCCAGCGTTTTCCAAATCTAAATGAAAGGTGATGGTTTTCTTGAAATCTCAGATTAGCAACGGTCCGATTAAGTGCTTTGAAAAAACGTATTTACTAAAGGAGTTCATCAATTATGAAAGATTTACAAGATTTAAATCCAAATCCGTTAAGGAAACGTGATTACTTTGTCGTCAGTTCGATGCTGTTTGGTTTGTTTTTTGGTGCCGGTAACTTAATTTTCCCAATTCATTTGGGTCAACTGGCAGGTTCTCATTGGGTGTTGGCAACACTCGGCTTCCTCGTGACTGCGGTGTTACTACCATTACTCTCGGTGCTGGCGGTTGCCGTTACCCGTTCTGAAGGAGTTTATGATATTGGTAAGCCACTTGGCCCAGTATTTGCCTTGGTGTTCATGATCATGATTCATGCAACCATCGGGCCATTATTCGGGACACCTCGGACGGCTACCGTTCCATTCAGCGTTGGTGTGCAGCCACTATTGCCAGCGTCAATGGCCCACGTTGGTTTACTCGTATTCTCAGTCGTATTCTTTGGGTTGGCATTTCTCATTTCATTCAGAGAATCTAATATCATGACGACAATTGGAAAAGTGTTAAATCCATTATTCTTGCTGCTATTATTTAGTGTTTTCCTACTTGGTTTCACGCATCCAATGGGTAGTGCCGCTGATCAAGCTGCTACGGTTGCTTACAAACACGCTTCATTCTTCAACGGTTTCTTGCAAGGCTATAACACGATGGACGCCTTGGCTGGATTAGCCTTCGGGGTAACTGTTGTGACTGCTGTTCGTCAACTTGGTAAAACGAAACCCAGCAGTAACGCCAAAGTAACTGCAAAAGCTGGCGTATTCGCGACGGCCGCTATCGGTTTTATCTATGTTGTTTTGATCTGGTTGGGAACGACAACCTTGTCTACTTATAAAGTTTCCGCTGATGGCGGGGTTGCCTTCAATCAGTTGGTCACTTATTATCTTGGCGGCTTTGGTCACGCATTACTGGCCACTTTATTGACGGTTACTTGTTTGACGACGGCCGTTGGGTTGGTTGCAGCATTTGCTCAAGACTTCCACAAGCATTTTCCAAAGGTTAGTTACCGAACTTGGTTAAGTTTCATGTGCTTGGCATCGTTTGGGACTGCCAACTTTGGCCTTGATACAATCATCCAGTGGTCGACACCAATGCTGATGTTCCTGTATCCATTCGCAATGGTCTTAATCTTGCTGTCAGTATTTTCACCGTTATTTGACCGCGATCCAGTTGTTTATGCGTTGGTCGTTGGTTTCACAACTGTACCAGCCGTACTCGACATGGTTGCAGCATTCCCACCAGTTGTCAGCCAGAGCGCCTTTGGGCAGGCTTTAGGTACCTTCCAAGCCCATGTCTTACCATTTGCAAGTCTCGGGATGGATTGGGTTGTCCCAGCCGCTATCGGTACAGTTCTTGGATTAGGCTATCATTTCTTACGGCCAGTCTTGGGCAGAACCCGGGCAACGAGTTCTCAGTCAGAAGATAACTAAAATTAGAAAACCTATTCTTTATTTTAAAAGTAAAAGAGCTTGCATCTTGGCAATTATGCTGAGATGCAAGCTCTTTGTATCGTGACGATGATTACTCATCCTTAAGCAATTTGTACGGCTTGACTTTTCCATTACGGACGTCGTTGGCTCTGCGCCGTAACTCAGCCAGATTTTCAGGGTTGTAGAAAGGGTCGCTTGAAATATGGTCAGTCGTTGATAGCTGCTTTTGTTCCTTTTCTGAGTGTTTTTGAGGGTCAGACATTTTTGGACCTCCTTGCGACGTAGATTTATCTGGTGAGAGGCAACGTCAGTTAATAATGCGATATATCTGGACTGAGTTAAAATGTGTTCCACCACGCAGCACAGTCCATACTCTGGATTAGGACCGCTCCGACGCAACTGATGCTAAAATCTAAAGGGCTTTGAACTCAAACCCAAAACCGGGGTTTAAGTCCAAAGCCCTTTAGGTACCGCATCACCCGTTGCTCGTCGCTCACTGGTTTAGGACAGCTCCGCTAAGCAATAACCTGCACATAAGCACCCCAAGCAAAAATCCAAAACCAGGATTTCTGCTTGGGGAGACTTATGCTCCGGTTATTAACCGCTTAGCCCCGCTCACTTATTTAGGACAGCTGCGTAAAGCAAGAATCTGCATGTAAGCACCTACCGAAAAAATTCCAAAACCAGGAATTTCCCCGATAGGAGACTTACATTCCGATTCTTAACCGCTTTACTCCGATCACTGAATCACATCGGAATAAATCCGCCATTTTCCGTCATCAACTTATTAAAACCAGTAACCGTTTCGGTCCGATTCCAATCCCGCTGCAGTTCACAAAGCATTTGTGGAATTGTAATTAAATGAGCACCGGCTTGTTCCGATCTTCTTAATGCGGTTTCGTGGGCGATCGTTGAAGTGCCGCCAACTGCATCGACAACTGGATAAACTTCATAGCCTTCCTTAATTGCATCAAGGGTTGGGAAGGTTAAGCAAGCCTCAGTCCATAAAGCGATGATAATAATTTTCTTACGGTTCGGGGCTTTGACTGCCTTGTTATACTCCTTATCTTCCCAGGCATTGATCGACGTTCGGTCATAGGAAGGGTGGAAATCGCCGACCACTTTTTTGATTGAAGGAATTGTGTCATTTTCTGCTTTGCCGTTGGCTCTGACAGTTGTCAAAACAATTGGTAATTTGTACAACTTGGCAACCTTAGCTACCATCGTGGCGTTAACAATCAAATCGGCATGCTTCATTGAGCCAATTGAGTTAACTTGTAGGGTTGATAATCAATAATTGTTAAAAGAGAGTTTGAAGGTGAAAGCAATTCATCATCTTTACCGCGTCTGTCCATACTTGTCATAACAAAGAAAACCTCCTTAAGGTATAAATCCTGAATTCGCTTTCATGATACACCGAAATGGTTTTAGAAACCACGGAATTTTGTAAAAAATAACAGGCGCTTGCAAGTTTAGCTGATTGAATTATGATAGAAAGTAATGATATAAAGACAAAGCGGCGATTTAAGAAATGAAAAATAAATTATTACAATTTATGGTGATTCTTGTAGGGTTACTGATTGGTTTTAGCCTTTATAACCCCTTGGTAAAGGCATCGGCCGTTAATAACTATATTGCGAGTCATCAGATTTCCCATGTATCGATTACTAAGAAAATTTGGGGTGGCTTCCCACATTATAAATATCGCCACGGCAAAAGTAAGCCGGAGGGCGTGGTCGTTCATGAAACGGGTAATTCCCGCTCAGATATCTTTGATGAAATTGCCTATATGAAAAAGAACTATCGAAATGCCTTTGTCCATTCTTTTGTGGATGACGATCATATTATTAATATTGCCAGCACCAAGTACCTCTGCTGGGGCGTTGGTTATCCCGGCAATGCTAGGTTCATGCAATTCGAACAGATTGAAATGCATTCGAAAAAGAATTTTGCCGAGGAAGTAGAAAACGCGGCTTACTACACAGCATACTTACTCAAAACGTATCAATTGAAGCCAAATGATGCCTGCTATGATGGTAAGGGAACGGTTTGGTCGCACGGAGCGGTTGCGAAATACCTGGGTGGCTCAGACCATACCGATCCAACCGGCTATTATAAGAAATGTGGGAAAAAGTATTTTCATCAGTCGTATACAATGAAACAATTTTATCATTTAGTTCTGACCAACTATCATAATTTGTAAAGCTCCATAAAAGTTATTTGTAAAAATGAAAATTTTTATTTACAAATGGCTTTTTTTATTTTATGATCTAAAGAGTAATCAGTACCATTTAAAAAGAGGAAGAGGTAATTCGATGTTACATAAGTTGTCCAAGTTTAAGTTATTATTTGTTGCACTTCTGGTTGTTGGCCTTGGTGTTGTTGCTGCAGGCTGTTCCAATCAAGGCTCATCAAGTAACGGCAAAATCAAGATCACCGCTACTACTGATTTTTATGGGGAAGTTGCTAAGCAGGTTGCTGGCAAGCATGGGGATGTCACTTCAGTCATTACAAACCCTAATATTGACCCCCACGATTATCAGCCAACAACCAAAGTGGCTAAACAAACAGTTGGCTCAAAGATTGTGATTGCCAATGGGATTGGCTATGATGGCTGGATGAGCAAACTCGTTAAGGATAGTAAGAAGGTCGACTACATTAAGGCTGGCGAAGACTTGATGGCTAAGCAAAATGGCGATAATCCTCATCTTTGGTATAACCCGGCAACGATGCCGAAGTTAGCCAATACAATTGCCACCAAGCTTGGTAAGCTTCAACCAAAGAACAAGGCCTATTTCAAGAAGAATGCTAAGAAGTATATTGCGTCATTAAAGCCAATTAATGATAAGATTGCCCAATTAAAGCAAGTTGCTTCAACTAAGAAGAACAAGGAAGTTTATGTCAGCGAACCAGTCTTTGACTACGCCTTGCAAGCGATAGGCTTTAAGGTCGGCGATGCTCAATTTGAAAATGATACCGAAAAAGATGTTGATCCTTCACCACAAACAATTAAAGATATGCAAAACGGTATCAAAAATCACAAGATTGCATTCTTTGTATTTAATAAGCAAGTTGACGATAAGACAGTGAATAACTTAGTTGCCTTGGCCAAGAAGAATAATGTGCCTGTTTTGCCTGTAACTGAAACTCTGCCGGCAAACAAGGACTATGTTCAGTGGATGGATAGCCAGTATTCACAATTACTGAATATTTTGAAATAAAATTCACATTCGGTGTCAGTTTCGCCAATTTGAACAAAATTTGTAATTAAATATGCAACATGGTATGTTAACTCTTGATGGTCTTTCAACTATCAAGAGTTTTTTACTGTAATCCATGTTATCATTTTCACATGATCTAAAATACATTTTTGAGGAGCTGAATGGAGTGGAAAAACAGAAACAAATTGATATTTTGTCAAATTTAATTGCGATTCAATCCGTTAATAATCATGAGGATCAGGTTGCTGATTATATCTCATCGCTTTTTGAGCCTTATAAAAGCCAAGGTGTCAAAATAGAGCGGGTAACCTATGCCCCGCACCGAGATAGCTTGATCGTCACCATTGGGAAGGGTGAGAAGGTGCTGGGGTTTTCCGGTCACGAAGACGTTGTTGATGCCGGAGACCGCCAGGCTTGGAATAGTGATCCGTTTAAAGCAACCATTAAAGATGGTAAATTATATGGCCGTGGCGCAACGGACATGAAGAGCGGCTTGGCAGCGTTGATTGTCGCGATGATTGATATGTTGGAAAGTGATTCCGTTCCCGGTAAAATCAAACTATTTGCAACCGTTGGCGAAGAAACTGGGGAATACGGGGCGGCCCAACTGACCAAGGAAGGCTACGTTGATGGGATTGGCGGCATGTTAATCGCCGAACCTGGTAATGAGATGAGCGAGGTTGGCTTTACTTCCAAGGGCGTTATTGATTACATTATTACCTCAATTGGTAAGGGGGCTCACAGTTCTCAGCCGGAAAAAGGGGTTAACGCGATCGACCATTTGATTGATTTTGCCAATGAAGTCAAGCCGTTAATGGCCCAATTTAATAAAGTCGATCCTATGTTAGGAAAATTAACCCACGTTCAAAGCCTCTTTAATGGTGGTGAGCAGATTAATAGTGTCCCTGCGAAGGCAGTCATTAAGGGTAACATTCGGACAATTCCAGAATATCCCAACAAAGTTGTTTTTGATGCCTTAAATAATTTGGTGGGTAAACTGAATCAAAAAGAAGGTTATGAATTAAGCATTCGGTATAGTTTTCCTGAAGAAGCCATGCCAGGTGATGCCAATTCACCGTTTATCAAATTAATTAAAAAAGTTCATGATCAAATGTATGACAAGCCTTTAGTTGCGAATGGCCAATCTGGCGCCAGCGATGGTTCCGAGTTCTTACACGCTAAAGGTGATTTTAGTATTGCCTTATTAGGCCCGGGCAACGGAACCGCTCATCAAAGTAATGAATACGTTGATGTGGCGGTTTACCACAAATCGGTCGAATTCTATAAGCAGTTCGCAAGCGCATTTTTTGAATAAAGTGGGGTGAAATTGAATGGATCATTCTAACCAGCCAACAAAGCATCGATTTAAGATGCCATCGGCGTTCACAATTCTCTTTGGAATTATTGTATTTATTGCCATTTTAACCTGGTTCATTCCAGCCGGAACGTACGCGACGACTGCTGACGGGAATCTTATTAGCGGTACTTATCACACAGTTGCCAGCCATACCCAAGGCTTATGGGATGTGTTGATGGCCCCGATTATTGGGATGATTGGCAACAAGCAGACCACCGGCGCCATTGAAATATCAATGTTTATTCTAATCATTGGTGGTTTTTTAGGAGTTGTCAATCAAACCGGTGCCCTGGATGATGGCATCCGGGCAATTGTTCACCGATATACTGGTCACGAAAAACGATTGATTATTATTTTGATGATTCTCTTTTCGGTCGGCGGTTCAACTTATGGGATGGGTGAAGAAACGATGGCCTTCTTCCCATTGCTAATTCCGATCATGATGGGGGTCGGTTATGATTCGTTAGTTGCCGTGGGGATTATTCTATTGAGCACTCGTGTCGGTGATCTGGCTTCGACGGTCAATCCGTTCGCAACAGGCGTGGCATCTGGAATTATTAAGATTTCTCCAGGTGTGGGGTTGTTTTCTCGGATCATTTTACTGGTAATTGTAACTGGGATGGCAATTTGGTTTGTCATTCACTATGCTGAAAAGGTCAAAAAAGATCCAACCAAGTCTTTAGTTTATAATCAGCGCCAAGAAGATATGAAACGTTTTTCGGTGACCGATCGAACCAGTGCGCCAAAGCCATTAACTAAGGCTCAAAAACGAGTTCTATGGGCTTTTTGCTTAACTTTTGTGATTATGATTATTGGTCTAGTTCCCTGGACAAGTATTAATAAAAGTTGGAATTTCTTTGACACGTTTAATACCTGGTTAACTGGAAACGCATTCTTTGGAACCGTTCTTGGAAAAGATATTCCATCTCTAGGCAGCTGGTACTTCAATGAAATCACGTTGCTGTTTTTGTTCATGTCAATTGTTATTATGTTCATTAGTCATATGAAGGAATCTCAGTTTATCAAAGCGTTTATGGATGGGATGGCTGATTTGTTGAACGTTGCCATCATTGTTGCCGTGGCACGGGGAATTCAAGCAATTATGAATAGCGGTATGATCACTGGCACAATTCTTCATTGGGGTGAAACTGGCTTGAGTGGGCTACCTAAGCCGGTATTTGCCATCTTAGCGTTTGTCTTTTTCTGTGTTTTATCATTGTTAATTCCTTCCAGCTCTGGATTAGCTGCAGCGACAATGGGCATCATGGGATCGTTGGCGGCCTTTTCACACGTTGAAGGCAGTGTTGTCGTTTCTGCATTCCAGGCATCATCGGGACTGATCACTGCCATTACCCCAACATCGGCTATTTTAATGGGGGCTTTGGCATTATCGCACGTTAGCTTGACGGTATGGTGGAAGTGGACGGCTAAATTAATTGTTTCGTTGTTTGCGGTTACGTGTGTTTTCTTAGCCATTGTATCGGTTATGTAATTTATTTTGATTAGAGGCTGAGACATTAGTCGGCAAAGTGTTTACAAATTTCTCCTTTTTATATTGATAAAACTTGCGACAAACGGTTGATCACCGCCGTTTAAGCCAAAAAAGTCATGCATTTTACAACCAGAATGCATGACTTTTTTTGGCTTAAATTTTGGGATCAAATTGCCTTTCGTCTCAATCTCTTAGGCAATTTAGTGTCATGATTTATGAATCATTAAGGAAGTCTAATACTTATTGAAAAACATATAAAAATAGTTGAAAGTCGACTATTATTTATTGAAAATCAATAAATAATTGGAGGCCATATTTTGAAAATTAAAACACTGTTCCTAAAGTTATCGTTAGTCTGTATTGGGATAATTATTGCGTTGCTCTGCGGCATCGCATTTCCCCGGACGTTAGGAAAATTAAGTGATATCTACCCACAAATTGGTTGGTAATTATATGTATTTGCTTTTTTCCTATACCTATCCGCGGTATTTTTCTACATCGCTGAGGGATATGCTTACCGAATTCTTCAATTAATTGATCATGATAATGTTTTCTCTGGCCAGGCGCTCCAGGCAATTAAGCGAATTAAGTATGCATTGGCGGGGATGGGGATTTGCTACATTTTTTTCCTGCCAATGGTTTATCAGCTTGCCATTGCTGAAGACGCGCCTGGATTGGTTTTGATGATGGCGATTGTTGCAATGATTCCGTTCGTTGTGTCCGTCTTCGCAGCAATTTTGGAAAAATTACTTGAAAAGGCAACTCAATTGAAACTTGAAAGTCAATACACGGTGTGAGGTGAGAAAATGGCAATTGTGGTCAATTTAGATGTGATGTTAGCAAAACGAAAAATGTCTGTTACGGAACTATCTAAGGAAGTTGGCATCACCATGGCGAATATTTCAATTTTAAAAACTGGCAAAGCCCGGGCAATTCGGTTTTCGACCCTTGATAAACTGTGTGAGGCGCTGATGTGCCAGCCGGGTGATTTGTTGGAGTATCGGGAATAATTACTCGTTGGAACATGATTGTTGTGAGCGGTAGAGGCTCGGAAATTCGCTGACGAAAAATCACTATCGAGACGTGATGGCAATTCCAAACCGATTTTGAATCGAGTGAGTGTATTGAATTTAAAATAATTTGGTAAGAAAATAGGCCAAAATAAAACTGGTAGTCAGGATCGAATAAAAAAACCCATGACTACCAGTTTCACGTTGATTTTAGAACTTACCTATTTGATGTCTGAAGCACCTATCCAGGATCGCATCACCCAGTAATTTGCCATTACATTGAGTAAATGCGCTCCGACGCCCCTAATCCCTCCTGCATAAGTTAAAGGGTCCAACGATGAACAAAAGGCGTTCACCATTGGACCCTTTAACTTATGCTCCGGGATCACCCAGGGCTTGTCGCGCTCTACTTCAGATAGCCTCTCCAAATCCAGCCACCATGGTTTCCCGTGGTGCTCTTGACATGATAATAAATTGCATAATGACCGCTATTCTTCTTATATAATTTCTCATGCGCATCGGTGACCCAAGTGACGTTTGGTAATGCTGAATTATACCCGTAACGAGTGCCAAGATGCTTGGAATAACGCGCTCCCTTGGTGGTCGTATAGTAATGTCTGCCCATGTTCTTTCGCCAAACCAACTTAACCGATGCAGACCGCGAAGCCGAATATTGTTTGCCGGCTGATGGACCCGGTACCAAGACAACTTGGGGCTTCTTTGATGCATGGGTGGAAGTTGGCGTCGTGCTGGATGCACTCGATGAACTTGCGGCACTGCTACTGCTTGAGGAAGACGACGTGGCAGTACCTGATGTATTAACAATTCCTGAATTTAAGTAGTAATCATTATTCATTGAGCTGACATCCAGATTCTGGTTGATACTTGGGAAGCGGTAATCAGATGCCCACTGCCAGGCATTGGCGTTGGGATATTTGGAGCCGCTGGGCTGGTTCGGATAGTCAGCAATCCAGCCAGCATTCGTCGCATTGGTATCAACGTGAACTCCGAGCCAACTTGCCATCGTGTACAGATCGGTCTTATTGTAACCAGCTTGGTTCAATGCGGCGTCAAATGCTGCCAGGTTGGCATCATTGTCAGCTTTTGACACTTGCGCCAGTTCACTTGATTCAAAATCGGTGACCATGACAACGTTGGTCGAACTTGTCACTGATTTCACAGCGTTAATAAAGTTTTGAGCTTCGGCTTGAGCTTGGTCAGTTGAAGTAAAGTGAGCAAAATGATAAAAATTGATGCTTAAGCCAGCTTGTTGGGCGTATTGCACCTGTTGGGAAAGGTATGGATTCGCATATCCCGTTCCTTCTGAGGCTTTAATCGTGACGGCTTTAACCCCGTTTGAGGCCAGGGTTTGATAATCAGCGGCGGTTAAATTGCCCTGCCAGCTGGAAACATCAACCATGTCGGTTTTTGGTAAATTACTTGAAGGATAAAGTGCGGCGTTTGCATTAATCGAACTACCCATTAATATTCCGCCTGCAACTAATCCTAAAATTGCCAAACCAGATTTTCGGTTTATTTTCATACTTTTTCACCCTCATTTAAGTATTGTGTTCACTTGTGATACTAACACGAATAGCCGGTTTACAGAAGAATTTCCACTTAGATTTATCCTTTTTGCGATCTAATGAAAAACGCCAGTAAATTAATAGTAATACTCCGGCGGTAATTGTAATCGTTGTAATATTATTGGCATCTGGTGGGTACTAACTCGCCACGCAATTACGATTAAAATAAGTTGGAAAAATTAGGAGCGAATCACCTGACCAGCAAATCTGGTTTTTAAAAATTTCATGATAAATTCCTCTATTTATTCAGGAATATCGCCATTTTCCGGGATATAGTCAATCGAATCAGCAATCCGCTTTGGAATTGGAATTTGTGGGTCAACGTGGGGATTGTTCAGGTGAATCAAATTATAAGACTTGCGGTATTCACTTGGAGAGAGGCCCATTTCACTCTTGAAGCGGCGCATAAATACCTTTGGATCATTGAAGTATGAATTATCAGCAACCTGTTTGATTGGCATTTCTGTCCGAACAAGTAATAAGGTGGCAACCTCGATTTTGACGTGATTCAGATATTGAAGTGTCGTCATGCCGGTGTAGCGTTTGAATAATCGGGTTAGGTAATCAGGGTTGAGGTGGATCCGATCGGCAATTCCGGCAACCGTCAAGGTGCTGGACATGTTGGCCCGGATCCACTCCTTCATGTAATTGATGCGGGTGCTATCCTTACTAGCATCGGGGCGATTAAAGTAAGATTTGTATAGTTGAATCAATAAAGCAGATACAAGGTAATCGCGCTTTTCAATAAAGGATAGCTCATTGTGGATTGACAAGATCTGATGAATGAGAATGGTTGCTTCTTCATAATCTTGGAGCTTGAAATACATTGGTAAAAAAATTTTGCGCTTCTTACTTTGCTTGGCCTTCACTTCGGCCGTCATGATATCTTCATCCGAATTCACAGTATCTTCTTTGTGCTGTGAGAAAAAGTGCAGCCAGTAAAAGTCAACGTCAGCTGGGGAATCTTGATACCCATAAAATGTGGTAAATGGCGGAACAATCAGAACTTCATGAGGTTGCAGTGTATACCGCTGGTCGTTGATTTGAAGATAAACCGGTCCTTTAATACACAAAATTAATTCATAATCGCCTTTATGATACATTCTGCGATGACGCCAAGGCCCATGGGCAACAAACTCACCTCCCTTGTAGTATAGAAGTGTTTTTTCTAGTGTAAATGTGGAAAATAACATCATAAACGCCTCCCTAACACTTAATCGGAAATAGTCACCAAACATCCATAAACGGATCAAGTAAGCAAATGTCGGAAATGAGTGCCAGATATCATAAAATTATGCATAAAGGCATTTCATAAGCGACTTATTAGTAACTCATAATAGTAACTGGTCGGATTACATCACCTGTTTTGCTATTATAGCCCTTTTTTTCTGTTTTGAAAACGGTTACTATTTAACTTGTAAATAGGAAATGGATAGGAAATAGTTCTTTGGGCGGAGGAATCTTTGATAGAAAGGAAGTTGAAAATCATGTCGATGGCTAGTCCAACAAGAAGTTCACCTCCTTGAATAATGATCCTCAAATTTAGGAATTAGCTGGATGGTTTATTTTAATCGTAAATGAAAGCGGTTAAATGAATTCTATATATGCGCCGGTGGTTTTCACCATGAGTTCAAATGCAAAGGTTGACGCCAATATGGCGAGTACTCAAGCATAGTGATGTCGTTTACAATTAATTAACAATACCTTTAGGAGGAAATATTAAAATGCAAGTTTATTCAACGCCAAAATTAAATAGTGTCAAAGTTACTTCAGACTTTTGGAAACATTATCGTGAACTCGTCGTTAAAGAAGTGCTTCCTTATCAATGGAAAGTGATGAACGACGAAGCTGATATTTCAATTTCTGAAGATCCCCAAAACAATGGTCAAGACATAAATAGTCATGCCATTGCCAACTTAAAGATTGCGGCTGGGCAGATGAAAGGCCATCACTATGGCTTCCCATTCCAAGATACCGATGTCTATAAATGGTTAGAGGCGGCAGCTTACTCATTTGGCTACCACCCAAATCCAGATCTCAAGAAGATCACTGATAATTTGATTGATTTGATTGCTGATGCCCAAGAAGACGATGGCTATCTCTCAACCTACTTCCAAATTGATGCACCCGAACGTAAATTCAAGCGCCTGCAACAGTCCCATGAACTTTATACAATGGGTCATTACATTGAAGCTGGTGTTGCTTACCATCACGAAACCGGCAATCAAAAGGCCTTGGATATTGCAAAGCGCATGGCTGACTGCATTGACAAGAACTTTGGCCTAGAAGAAGGCAAAATTCACGGTTACGATGGTCACCCAGAAATTGAACTTGCGCTTTCTCGTTTGTACGAAGAAACCGGCGAGAAACGTTATCTTGACTTAGCTCACTACTTCTTGAATCAACGGGGTCAAGACCCAGCCTTCTTCGATAAACAGATTAAAGCTGATGGGGATAGCCCTGACCGTGATCTAATTGCTGGGATGCGTGACTTCCCTCGGGAATACTACTTGGCCGCAGAACCAATCAAGGATCAAAAGGTGCCTCAAGGTCACGCGGTTCGCGTTGTTTATCTTTGCACAGGAATGGCTTACGTGGCTCGTTACACGGGTGATAAGGACTTACTTGCAGCCTGTGATCGTTTCTGGAACGATATCGTTAAACGGCAAATGTACATCACTGGGAACATTGGTCAAACCACGACTGGTGAAGCATTTACCTACGACTACGATTTGCCAAACGATACCGATTATGGTGAGACCTGTGCTTCAGTGGGAATGTCATTCTTTGCTCGGCAAATGTTAAATATTCACGCCAAAGGTGAATATGGGGATGTCCTTGAAAAAGAATTGTTCAACGGTGCCTTGAGTGGCATGGCACTTGACGGCAAGCACTTCTTCTATGTAAACCCACTTGAAGCTGACCCAAAGGCCTCAAAAGGTAACCCAGGTAAATCACACGTCTTGACTCATCGGGCTGACTGGTTTGGCTGCGCTTGCTGCCCAGCTAACTTGGCTCGGCTAATTACCTCTGTTGATGAGTATCTGTACACCGTTAACGGTGACACCATCTTGTCACACCAATTCATTTCAAATGAAGCTGAATTTGATGATGGCTTGAAGATTGTTCAAACTAACCACTTCCCATGGAGCGGTGACATTCACTACGAAATCGAAAATCCTAACGACAAGTCATTCAAGTTAGGCATCCGAATTCCGAGTTGGTCGGCTAACTTTGACTTAGAAGTGAACGGTTCTGCTAAGGACTTACCTGTAGAAGACGGCTTTATCTATCTTAATGTTGATGACAAGTCATTAACCATTGATTTGAAGCTTGATATGGATGTGAAATTCATGCGTGCAAGTAACCGGGTTAGCGATGACTTTAATGAAGTTGCCATTCAACGTGGGCCAATCGTCTACGCTGCAGAACAGGCTGACAACCAGGCACCACTTTCGCTTTATGAAGTCACCCCAGGCGCTAAGACTGAATATAAGTATGATGAAAAGCTTTTAGATGGTGTTGGCGTTGTGAAGGTTACCGCCAAACGTCAAAAGATCGATGACGACAATGCGCCACTATATGTTGATGCGACCAAGCCGGTTGATTCTGACTCGACTGAACTTACCCTTGTACCATATTATGCATGGGCTAACCGTGAGAATGGTCAAATGAGGGTTTGGTTGAATAAGTAACCCAAGATTGATTAACTGAATACTTTAATTCAAGGAATCACTGAAAAGAGCAAACTTTTTGGTGGTTTCTTTTTGTATGAGAATACAATTGTTGACTAAAAACTAATGGATAGTCCCATTTTTCGGTAGCCAATGTAAATTTTCCTTAGTTTTGACAATGCTTATATCGATAATGAAAGCATAATATCGTTTTCATTATCAAAAAATCTCATCTTCCTATATCACTTATGACCGTTATGCCCTATAATACTAGTGATTATGAGGAATTATTGGAGTGATCCGATTGGCTGTGGGATTTGATTTGGAGGCAATTAATTATGAAAACTATGAAAACAAGACCTGAAATGGTAGCTTTTTCCATTTTGGCATTATCATTACTACCGATGTCGACGGGGGCAACTGCCGCAACGATTCCGGGATTAATGAAACAATTTACGGGTGTTTCTGCAGAGACGGCAGAATTATCGGTGACAATCCCATCGTTTACGATGGCAGTATTCATTGTGATTAGTAGCTTCATTATTAAAAAGATCGGCACCAAGAAGATCGTTCTCACTGGAACAGGGCTAACTACATTAGGAGCGATTGTTTCGATGGCGGCGCCAAACATCAGTTTTCTATTGGCCGGGCGGGCTTTGATGGGAATCGGCATTGGATTATTCAACGCCCTTTGTATTAGTTTGATTGATCGTCTATACAGCGGCCAAAAACGGGAAAGACTGCTTGGGTTCCAGAATACCTTTCAGGGCCTTGGGGCTGCTGGGGGTGCATTAGCGGTGGGACTCATATTGATGGTTGCAAATTGGAAAATGGCATTTGGCTTTTATCTGATTAGTATTCCATTGTTCCTGCTGTATCTGATATTTGTTCCCGAAATCAAATTTGATGATGAAGATGTTCAGGATGCCCAGAAAACTGATTCCAAAGTACCATTAACTTCTAAGTTCCAGTTTGGTTATTACTGGATTGTGTTATTCATTGTCATGGTCTTTTATATGACAGTTAATGTGAAGCTCCCTTCATATATACTAAATAATAATTTTGGTTCTTTGGCCGTCGGATCTAGTGCCGTTGTTATTCTGTCAATTGGGACAATAATCGGTGGCTCGATTTATGGGATGGTTTATGCCGTTTCAAAGCAGTTTACTTTGCTACTTTCAATTTTCATTGAAGCCGTGAGTGTTTTCGCAATTAGTGCTGCTGGGTCGTCCTTGACCTGTCTCATCGGTGCCTTTGGCGTAGGCTTCAGCTTTGGTCTCTTCATTCCATTCATTTTTTCGAAGGGACTGTCATTTGTGCCTCAAAAATATAGCAATGATGCAACGACGATATTGATGGTCAGCACCAATTCTGCTAACTTTCTCTGTCCATATGTTAGTAAACTGATTAACGTGGGCGGGACAGATCATAGCCTGTTCTTTACGGCTGGCATCATTGCGACGGTTGTATGCATCGTTGAGTTGGCCAAAATATTGGCTAATAATAAACCAAGAATTTCAAGACAGACAATCTAATGATCTAAGAGATTTTTTCTGTTAGATGACCTGTGATGATCTGCAAAGCAATCTAAGATTAGTCGGCAAAGTGTTTATAAATGCAAATCAGTTTTCCATTCCCTGATTTATTCATAAAAATACACAAAATACCCATCAAACACATGTTTCACGCGTTTGATGGGTATTTTGCATTTTC
>NZ_JAUCAP010000005.1:0-72437 GCF_030361045.1 Lentilactobacillus sp. TOM.63 | reverse complement strand
AGATAGGTTGGAAGTGGAAGTGCAGCGATGTACGGAGCGGACCAATACTAATCGGTCGAGGACTTAACCAAGTAGAAATGGTGTTTGAAAGCAGAAAATTAATATTAGCTAGTTTTGAGGGAACGAAGTTCTTTCAAGCAGCAAGAAGTGTGGTGGCGATAGCCAGAAGGATACACCTGTTCCCATGCCGAACACAGCAGTTAAGCTTCTGCACGCCGAGAGTAGTTGGGGGATCGCCCCCTGCGAGGGTAGGACGTTGCCACGCTAACCTGAGTCTCTGATAGCATTTACTATCAGAGGCTTTTTTGTTATCATCATTATTATTGTGATAATTATTTGCCGTTTTAGCTCAGAAGGTAGAGCGTTTCCATGGTAAGGAAGAGGTCCCGGGTTCAAATCCCGGAAACGGCTTAACCAGTCAATCGAACTAACTATTTGGAAAACGTTAAAATCTGTCAAAAACTCCGAATTGTGATGCCTAAAAAATTGTTCAAATTAAAGCCAAGATTGTCTGAGGATAGCTGTACGTTTGTCTCATAAATTAAAATCGTATGATCGATAAAAAATGCCCACCATTTAAGGTGAGCATTTTTTGTCAGTGCGCCCGGCATGGGCGCTAACTAGGTGGTGAAAGTCCACTGTAGGCCTTAGTAGTAGGAACTACGAGCTAAGGACAAGGGTGTCCGCCGTGAGGCGGAATCTGAAGGAAGTCCAAGGCAAAGTGCTGAACCGATGAACAAGAACTGGCTATAAGGCCACTACTTGGAGGTAAGGTTGCATAACAAACTGAAGCCTCATACTACTCGAAGCAAGTAGCGGTAAAGCCAGCGGCTGCATGGCACGAAAGTTAGCGTCCTTACCCGGGGAGATCTGAATTGCACGTTCTGGCACAGAAGCGGAATGCATCTGACAGAACAAACCAGTCAGCAATGACTGGCCGAGCAGTTCAGAAGTCAGCCGAGGCCATAGTAGTTGTTTAGCAACGAAGGGCCGAACAATAATAATCTTCACTGATACAGGAGGTGGAAGCAGTGCGACAATCGCAGAAAACAGAAGCAGAGTCTGGCCGCCAACGGATGGTAGACCTGGAAGGTCAAGAGCAAGCGGGGGTGCGTAGCACCGCTTCTGGTGAACGCACAGTCGGAAATGACGTTTCGTTTCAAGCGTTGGTCCTGTCCCGCGGGAATCTAAATGAAGCCTACGAACGGGTCCGACGTAATAAAGGAGTTGCCGGTATTGATGGCATGACCGTCTACCAAGTGCTCCCATATTTGAAAGCGCACCGTGATGAGTTTATCGCCACCCTGCGTGATGGTACGTATAAGCCCCAACCGGTCAAACGGGTGGAAATCCCCAAGCCGGATGGGTCAATGCGAAAGCTGGGTATCCCAACCGTGCTGGACAGGATTGTCCAACAAAGAGTCGCTCAAGTCTTGGCGCCAATGTTTGAGAAAGTCTTTTCAGACAGCAGCTTTGGCTTCCGGCCCCATCGGAGTGCTCAGGATGCCATTCAACGGGTCACTAAACTTTACGACCAGGGTTATCACTACGTGATTGACTTGGATCTAAAGGCTTATTTTGACACTGTAAATCATGATCTTCTGATGAAGTTCATGAAGCAGTATGTCAGTGATCCGTGGGTATTGCATCTCATTCGTCAGTTCCTAACTAGTGGGGTGATGAATGGCAAGCTGTTTGAGTGTTCCGAAAAGGGAACGCCGCAAGGCGGACCAATCTCTCCATTGTTGGCCAATGTCTACCTCAATGAGCTGGATAAGTTATTGACCAAACGTGGTCACCAATTTGTTCGCTATGCCGATGACTGTAACATTTACGTCAAAAGTAAGCGAGCTGGTTATCGGGTTTTGGCTAGCATTACCAAGTTCCTTGAGAAGACGTTGAAGGTTACTGTCAACCAAAAGAAAACGAAGGTTGGTTCTCCCCTGCGGTTGAACTTCCTTGGCTTCTCATTAGGGGTCAATTCCAAAGGAGCCTATGCTCGTCCTAGTCAAAAGGCTAAACGGCGGGTTCGATTGGCGCTCAAGCAATTGACTAAACGTAATCGAGGGCGAAAACTCGATGTGATTTTCAGAGAGATTCGCCAAAAGATGCGTGGGTGGCTGCAATACTACAGCATTGGCGAAATGCGGACGTTCGTTCAGCAAATTGACCAATGGTTGCGCTCGCGAATTCGCCAGTATATTTGGAAAATGTGGAAAAAGCCGGCCACCAGAGCAAAAGCTCTGATGAAATTAGGCATGATGCATAACCAAGCTTGGAAGTTTGCGGAAACCAGAAAAAGTTACTGGCGGACAGCGCATTCCAAAACACTGACATATACCATTACAAACAAAAGACTGGAACGCCGTGGACTCATAAATCTGTCCAAGACACTCCAGTCAATTGAAACAAAACGTTTAAGTTATTGAACCGCCGTATACGGAACCGTACGTACGGTGGTGTGAGAGGTCGGTAGCGTGAGCTACCTCCTACTCGATTGCGTAGATCATTTTTCAGTATAAAGTGATTTCGGAATCCCGTATTGAGATCTGCCCAAAGCTTTTTGTAACCAAGGAACACACCAGTAATCTAATCCAAATGACCGACCTGATCCATTCATCAAAGCAATGGCCACAAATAGAATCCAAGTTGTTGGCCAGGACATCATTGCCGCAAAGAATAAGACAATGACGGCGAGGTTGGCAATCCACGTGAATAGCCCCAAGAAGATTAAGCAGCCAAGAATGGCTTCAAACATTGCCAAGCCACCGCTTCCAGTAATGAGATAATGCGCACTAATGCCGTCAATCATTAAAGCAAGTCCGAAGAACAAGCGCATCGGAACACTCCAGAGAACGTTACTCCTCCGTGAAGTATGAGCACCAAACACTGTTCGATTATCATTTGCTCTAAAGAACTCGTCCAAAATATAGTTGAACATAAAGTATCCAGAACGAATTCGCCAGAAGTAAAGCAAATTGGAACCATGCTTCATGATAGTTGCGATCCAACCTCGGATTCGCTTACCACCAAACACTTGGGCAATTCCATAACGGGCACCAAATGATACCGTGAAGCCCATGTTCTTATCGTGAAATTCCAGGTAGTTGTGGTTACCGTCAATATCTGCGGCGATATTAGTTGAGGTCACAACGGCTTCGTTTTCAGCTTCTTGGGCAGTTTGGGGAACAGCTCGTTCAGCGCCTTGCTCAGTCGCAGCGGCATCGTCACCAGCAACGTAGATACTATTGTCCTCAAATCCTTTAGCCTGCAAATATTGGTTGGTGACTAATCGGCCACCGTGACCAGCATCAATTCCGAAACTATCAGCAATTGAACTTGTCTTAACCCCTGCAGTCCAGATCAGTGTATTGGTTGAAATAGAATCTTGATCTTTAATATCAACACTATCTTTATTAACACTTACAATCATTGATGAAGGTCGAATATCAACATTGTTCTTCTTCATGTAAGCTTCTGCGTGGGCCGCGTTGGTTCGATCAAGCATGTTAATAATCGTTGGAGCAGCTTCAACCAAAATGACTTTGATCTCGTTGGGGTCAATCTTGTTTTCTTTGGCAAGCACTTTCTTATAATCAATCAACTCACCAACAGTTTCGGCACCAGTAAAACCAGAACCGCAGACAACAATCGTTAGCAGGGATTGTCGCTTACGTGGATCTCGTTCAATTGCCCCTTTAGCAATCGTTTCTTTGATGTGCGTTCTCAACCGCATTGCGTCTTCAATCGACCAAAGTGTAAAGCCATTTTCCTTAACTCCGGCAGTTCCAAAGTCGTTAGGTTCACCACCTAAGCTGATTAACAGGCTGTCAAATGGGTAGGTGCCATTTTTACAAGTAACTAACTTGTTTTGTTTATCGACAGAAATAACCTCATCGGTGACAAGTTTGACATTCTTCTGCTTGTGAAAAATCCTTTGTAAATCATACCGAACACTGTTGGGATTAACCCGATCCGTTGCAACTTCATGAAGTCGTGTTAAATAGGTAAAGAATGAATGTTTGTCGATCAATGTGATCTTAACATCTTGGTTACTCTTGAAATGCTTGGCAAGTTTCTTCGTAGCGTAAACCCCAGCAAAGCCAGCACCGATAACAACGATATTTTTAGTCATGAAATATTCCTCCCCCTAATAAAAACTGATAAGATCCCTTAAATATACAAAGAATGAATGATAGCATAAACGTTTCTTATCACCATCAGTATAAGAGGGCTAGCGCGAATTGTCTAATGAAAGCCATTCCAATCTTGAACTGAAATCGATTAATCAAAACTAAAACGTTGATCTAATCGATTAAATAGCGCTTTCTAAAGATTAGTTACATAATACTTACTGTATTGATAATTTATAAGCTATTAATGATAATTAAATGATAGTAAAGTTTGAATATTCAGTCATTTCTATATACAATGAAGTTATGTGAGGGAACTCATTAGTGTTTTGCAAGGGGGGATATAATAATGTTAAGTGTTGGACTTTCGATGTTATGGTTATCACGTTTTCAATTTGCGATGACCACGGTCTTCCATTTCTTCTTCGTACCGTTTTCGATTGGTTTAGCTTTTATCGTTGCAATTATGGAAACGGTTTACGTTATCAAGAAAGATGAAGTCTATAAGAACATGGCAAAATTTTGGGGGAAGATTTTCCTGTACAGTTTTGCTGTGGGGGTTGTAACTGGTATTATCCAAGAATTCCAGTTTGGAATGAACTGGTCTGATTATTCACGGTTTATGGGTGATATCTTTGGTGCGCCATTGGCCATTGAAGCCTTGGCGGCCTTCTTTATGGAGTCGACATTCATTGGCCTTTGGATGTTTACTTGGGATCGCTTCAATAAAGTGATTCACTGTTTGTTTATCTGGTTAACTGCATTTGGTTCAACTTTATCCGCACTTTGGATTTTAGCTGCCAACAGCTTTATGCAGAATCCGGTTGGGTATGCGATGAACGCTGCTCAGCACAAAGTTGAAATGACCAGTTTCTCAGCTGTTATTATGAATCGTCAACTATGGAATGAATTTCCACACGTTATCTTTGGCGCATTCTTAACGGCTGCATTTGTGGTTGCCGGCTGTTCAGCATGGCGACTGTTAAAGAAGGATCACGAGAACTTCTACCGCAAATCAATGAAAGTTTCATTAATCATCGGGCTGCTTGCTTGCATGGGTTCCGTATGGTCTGGTGATACGCAGACTCGTTACTTGATTAATAATCAACCAATGAAGTTTGCCGCAATGGAAGGAATTTATAAGAATTCAACCGAAAAAGGTGATTGGTCGGCGGCTCAAGGAACCAAGAATCATCAAAAGACTTGGTCAATTGAAATTCCTTATGTGCTTAATATTTTGGGGCATCATAGCTTAAATGGTACCTTTAAAGGCCAAGAACAGGTCAACAAAGAATTAAAGGCTAAGTATAACAAGAACGGGGAAACTCGTAACTATTATGTACCAACTCGAACCTTGTTCTGGAGCTTCAGAATTATGGCCATTTCCGCTGGCTTATTTGGCTTAGTGGCAATCATTGGTTTATGGTTCAATCGTAAGAAGTCTCAAAGCATTATGAGGCAACGCTGGTTCTTGTACGTAATGGGACTCATGGTATGGTTACCATTTATCGTTAATACCTGTGGCTGGTTCATCACTGAATTTGGTCGTTACCCTTGGGTTGTCTACGGGCTATTAACAATTGCGGATGCCGTATCGCCAACTTCTACCGTCGCAAGCCTCATGTTTACGAACATCGTTTACTTCTTGATATTCGCATCACTTGGGGCAGTTATGATTATTTTGAGTCATCGAGTCCTCAAGCAAGGACCGGATTTTGTGACGACTGATGGCTATTCATCTAAGCCTGAAAAGACTTCCAAAGTAGATCCTTATGAAATGGGGGCGGCTCATAATGACTAATCTGCAATTACTTTGGTTTCTGTTGATTGGTGTCCTGTTCAGTGGATTCTTCTTCCTGGAAGGATTTGATTTCGGGATTGGAATGGCTGTTCGGTTCTTCGCAAAGAATCGTGATGAACGGGATGTCGTGATTCAAACAATCGGGCCTCATTGGGACGGTAACGAAGTTTGGCTGATTACCGCTGGTGGTGCGATGTTTGCATCGTTCCCGATGTGGTACGCTTCATTATTCTCCGGTTATTATCTGGTGTTGTTCCTGATTTTGGTTGCCTTGATCTTCCGAGGCGTTTCGTTTGAATTTCGTGCTAATATGCAAACCGATACTTGGCGAAACTTCTGGGAATGGGCAGCTTCAATTGGTAGTTTCTGTGCAGCGTTCCTCTTTGGGATGATGTTTGTCAGCATGATTCAAGGAATGCCAATTGATGCTAATGGTAATATCTTTGGTAGCTTCACTGATTATGTCAATTGGTTCTCATTAGTTGGTGGAGTTGCAGTTTCATTGCTTTGCTTCATCCACGGCTTGAACTTCCTGCGATTAAAGACAACTGGTGAGCTTCGTGATCGGGCTCAAAAATGGAGCAAGATTCTTTATCCGGTCTTACTTGCTGGTGAAGTTGTCTTTGTTATCCTGCTTTACTTGACTACTGATTTCTTTGCTAAGAAGCCAGTTTCAACATGGTCCATCTTGATTGCTTTGGTTATTTTTACCTTGGCTGCATGGTGGGGTGCTCGAGCAAAACACGACTGGGCATCATTCATTGCCAGTGGGCTATCACTCATTAGCGTAGTTGTCCTGATTTTCAATGGATTATTCCCACGAGTCATGATTGCTAATAATAGTGCAAACTCAATCTTAATTAAAAATGCATCAAGTTCTCCATACACGTTGCATCTGATGACAATTTTGACGTTTACGATTTTGCCAATTGTTCTGATTTACTTTATTTGGAGCTATTGGGTATTCTACAAGCGTTTGAAGTCACCAAGAGCTGCAGAACAATAAGTGCGTAACAAGTGATGACTTGAACATCAACTAAATAACAGGTTGTGGTGCGTGTCTTGACGTACTGCAACCTGTTATTTAGTTAAGGGGCAAGAAAGTGGCTTATTGAAGTAAATGAAATCGCCATTTCCCCAAATTCCGTTGATTATGTATATCATTGTGATCAATTTTTAACTATACTAAAGGCAGTATGAACGATTAGGGGAGTGAAGTTTTGATTGATAAACGCTTATTTAATCTACCAGGGATGAGACGATATGTCATCATTCTTGGAATTCTGGTTTTTCTGCAGGCGATTGCGATTATTATTCAAGCCAGATATTTGTCGATTGCAATTGTTAATTTGTGGAACCTCATGCCAATCGGTTCGATCATTTTGCCAACCAGTATTTTTACGGTTGCCTTTTTGGGTCGCCATTTATTGACGGTGTGGCAGAACCGGGTGCTATTTCCATTTGTTGAAAAAACAAGTGGTGATATGCGTGAAAATCTGATGGCAAAGATCTTTCGGTTAGGCCCGGCAGAAATTGACAAACAGGGGACTGGAAACATCGTCACAATGGCATTGGAAGGAATTGATCAAGTTCAAACTTATTTGATGCTAGTTATTATCAAGATGTTGGACATGTCGATCACACCATGGTTAATTTTGATTTATATTTTATTTATTCGCTGGGAACAAGCTCTTTTTCTATTGATCATTTTTCCGGTTATTATTTTATTTATGGTGATTTTAGGCTTAGCTGCTCAAAGCAAGGCTGATCGCCAATATGAAGGTTATCAGCACTTGTCAAATCACTTTGTTGATACGTTGCGGGGGCTTTCAACCCTGAAGCAGTTGGGCCTCTCCAAGCGATATGCCAACAATGTCTATTCAGTTAGTGAATCTTATCGAACTGAAACCATGTCCACGCTAAGAATTGCGTTGACCTCAACGTTTGCTTTGGATTTTTTCACAACGTTATCTATCGCGGTCGTTGCTGTTTTCCTTGGGTTTGATTTACTGGATGGCAAAGTTATGCTGTTGCCAGCGCTAACAATTTTAGTGCTTGCCCCAGAATATTTTCTGCCAATTCGTAACTTTGCCAATGACTATCACGCAACCTTAAATGGGAAAAATGCGATGTCTGCCGTTCTGGATGTACTGCATCAACCGGAAATGAAACAACGGGATGAATTACCTGATTTCAAGTGGAGTCAAGACTCAATCCTCACACTGGATCACGTCAATTTTACCTATCCCGAAACGACCCAACCTGCATTAAAAGAGATTTCAGTGACAATCAAAGGGATGAAAAAGATTGGCATCATTGGCGCCTCGGGCTCTGGAAAATCGACGTTGATTAACTTAATTGGAGGGTTCTTATCTCCTGATAAGCCCGATCAAGTTGCGATTGACGGTCACAAGTTACCTCATTTGGATCAGGCGGCATGGCAGAGAAATTTCTTGTACATCCCACAGAATCCTTATTTGTTCCACGCAACTTTAGCTGACAATATTTCGTTTTATGTGGATAATGCGTCAAAACAGTCGATTGAGGACGCTGCCCATCGAGCTGGCTTGGTTGAATGGATAAAAACATTGCCAGCAGGTCTTGATACTATGATTGGTGAGGGTGCGCGAACGGTGAGCGGCGGTCAGTCCCAACGAATTGCACTGGCGCGGGCATTCCTAGATACTGATCGAAAAGTTTTACTGTTTGACGAGCCCACTGCTCATTTGGATATCGAAACTGAAGCGGCATTAAAAACCGATATTCTACCAGTCTTCAATGACCACTTGGTATTCTTCGCAACCCATCGCCTTCATTGGATTGGTGAAATGGATTACGTGCTCGTCATGGATCACGGCAAATTGGTCGAACAGGGAACGCCTGCAGAACTTGCCCATAAGAATGGCGATTATGTTAAATTGCGTTCAGAAATGGAGGCGTCCGACCTATGAAAGGATTAAGAGAAACGTTTGCCAATGACACGTGGGTAATGCCCTATTTGAGAAAGTATAAGGGCCTATTAATTTTGGTTCTGTTTCTAGGATTTATGACTTTCTTCTCAGGTGGAGCGTTGATGTTCAACTCCGGCTACCTGATTAGTGAGGCCGCTAGACAGCCCTCAAGCATCATTTATATTTATGTACCCGTTGTTTTGGCCAGGGCATTTGGAATTGCCAGGCCAACATTTAGGTACATTGAGCGGCTAACGAGTCACAACTGGGTTCTCAAAATCGTTTCTGATTTCAGAAAGAAACTTTATCAAACAGTCGAGCGCAAAGCTTCGGCGATTCAACGATCGCATCAGACCGGTGATATTTTGAGTATTCTGGCAGATGATATTGAGCATATTGAGAATCTTTATCTAAGAACCGTTTTCCCAATGGTAATTGGCTGGCTGTTGTACTTGTTCATTGTCATTGGGGTCGGCTCACTGAATTGGGTGGTTGGCTTATTGATGTTGCTGTTACTAGGGGTCATCGTAATTGTGCTGCCCCTTGCCTCTGTGGCAACCAACGGCGTTCGCGAGTATCGACAACATCAGATTCAACATGAATTCTATACCAACTTAACGGATGAAGTGCTCGGATTGGGTGACTGGCTAATTTCTGGCAGATATGACGATTTCATCAATCTGCAAAAAAAGCCGATTAAAGAAATTGCTCAACTGCGAAAGAAAGACCATTACTTCCAGTGGTGGCGCTCGTTCTTTGTCCAATTTGTCGTCTTATTAACGACCATTACGCTATTGATCTGGGCAGCCAACTCGTTCACTGCGACTAAATCGTTGGCAAACTGGGTTGCGGCGTTTGCGTTGGCCATTTTTCCGGCGGTTTCACCATTCCTCAATATGAGTCAGGGACTTTCGGAGTGGCCGGTTTATCGACGCTCAATTGAGCGGGTCAACCAACTTGATACGGATCAACCTGCAAAGGTCGACCAAAATCAGCTGGAGGGTGATTTTAAAGAATTAAAAATCGCCAACATGACATTTAAATATCCGGATGGTGATCGAAACATCGTCAATGACATTTCAATGACGATCCATCCCGGTGAAAAGGTTGCTTTACTAGGACCTAGTGGAACAGGAAAGAGCACCTTCTTAAAGTTACTGGTCGGGGATCTGATTCCTAACGACGGCCAAATATTGGCTAATGGTAAGGATGTTTCATCTTTGCAGAAAGTTCGTTCATCGCTATTTGGCATCTTGGATCAGCAGCCATACTTGTTTGATACAACTGTTATGAATAATGTTCGATTGGGTAATACAAATGCAACGGATGATGAAATCAAAGACGCGATCGCTGCGGTTGGTTTAAAAGATTTGATTGAATCATTACCAGACCAGTATGATATCGAAGTTCAAGAAGCTGGTAAACGATTCTCAGGCGGTGAACGGCAACGGTTGTCTTTGGCAAGAATTTTGCTGCAGGATGCGCCAATTATCATTTTGGATGAACCAACAGTCAGTTTGGACCCAATTACCGAGAAGAAATTATTAGATCAAGTGTTTGACTTGCTCCACAATAAAACGATTATTTGGGTTACTCACCATTTGGCAGGAATTGCCCACGTCGACCAAGTACGATTCTTGGAAAATGGGCGCTTTGATATGCAGGGAACCCCTCAGGAATTGTATCAGCAAGAGCCAAGGTTCAGGCAGCTGTACGATTTAGACAGAGGGAAGTAAAGAGTACTGCCAAAGCAGCTTGAAGTCGAAGCATTGATTCTATGTGTTTTTTTGAATTCACTTTCAATCTGCCTGGCAATCATTGTTTTGAATGGGGTTAAGACGCAGCTTGCGAAATTCAATATTTCCTGTATGATGGTTCATAGTTCAAATTTATATGGATGATCATTAAAGGAGTTAAAATGCAAAAACAGTCTCACTCATTCAGTCGTTATCTGATCGTCGGCATTGTGGGGATCATTGCTTTAAGTATCCTCACGGTTATCACGGCTAGTGCCCCCAGCCACTTAACTGACACGAACGCTTCTGCCAATACCCGCACGAAAAAAACTGCGAACATTCACTTAACTAAACGTGAAAAAAAGGTCGCTGGCAAGTACAAGTTGACGAAGCTGCAAACTCGAACAGCATCGAAAACGCCGATCACCGCCATTGGGGACTCCGTGATGTTGGATGTCAAGCCCAATATTAAGCAAGCTTTCCGCCATAGTGTTGTGAACGGTTCGGTTGGCCGCCAGTTCTATTCGTTACCTAAAATTGTTCGGGACCTCAAAGCTCATGGCCATCTGGGCAAATATATCGTTATCAACTTAGGAACAAATGGACCGCCAACTCAAGTAGATATCGATTCGGTCCTGAAAACGGTTGGTCAAAAACGGCAGATCTTTTGGATTAATACCAGAGTTCCCCGTCATTGGCAAGCAACAACCAATCGGCTAATTTCTAAAAATGCTAAAAAACATGCTAATGTACACGTAGTCAATTGGTATAAAGCCAGTAAAGGTCACTCTGGCTGGTTTGCCAGTGACCGGGTTCATGTTGATTTGACCGGGGCCCGTTACTATACCCGCGAATTGGTGAGGAAAGTTTCAGATGTCTTGAATTGATGTTTCAAAAATTCGAGATGGGGACGAAAGGCAAATTGATCCCAGAATTTAAATGAAAAAAGTAATGCATTCTGGTTTTGAAATGCATTACTTTTTTTGCTTAAATTCTGGGATCTGCCGTTTGTCGCAAATTTTATCAATATAAGAATGGCAAGGATTGCTCGTTCGCTACAAATCTTGTCGGGGCGGATACAAATTAACGGCATATGTTGGTTATTCAACGAGCTTTGCCAATTCTTCGAATGCAATTGGCAAGGTTTTATCGTCACCCAGGTCAGTAAAATGATGTCCATGGGGAACTAACACATATTTGGCGTGTAAATGGCGGGCCATTGTCAGGGTGTACTGATAAGGTACGCTTGGGTCATCCATTGCGGAAATAACGGTGACTTTCCGAATTTTGGGGAGGACGTTGGAATAGTCGACCGGATGTTCGGTGAAGCCGTCTAGTTCCGGAATCGTCCAAATGGGCTCATCAAATCCAGAAACTAACAGAACGTTGATATGGTGAATGTCGTGGGCTTCCAGGTAATGCAGTACTTGAATGCAACCCAAACTGTGACCAACCAACGTTATGCCGTCTTGGGATTTGATGGTTTGGTCACAATAGTTATTCCACGCGGAAACTGTGGGGTGGTAGGAATCTGGAAAATTCAGCTTCTTAAATGGAATTCCTAAGTTTTCTTCAACTTGGGTTTCAAGCCATGGGAACCAGTGGTCTGCCGCAAATGATGTGTAACCATGGAACATATATACAGTTGATCCTGACATAATTTCACCTGAATTCACGATTATTGATCTCTTGAGAGAAGTAATTGGGTCAGCGCTTTCAAGTCAACTTTGGCTTGTTGGTCGGGCAATTGAGAAATCAGATCCAACGCCTCTGATGTCAACTGATGAGCAATCTCAAGTGACTTTGCGACCCCACCGGATTCAATCACGAGGCGCTGGATTTCTGAGATGTCCAAGGGGAGTAGCTGCTGTTTCTTTGCCAGTAATGGCTTTAGTGCTTTGGTTTGTTGATTGGCTAAAATGAGCGGTAGGGTATAGACACCAGATTGAAGATCTTCCAAAACCGGCTTGCGGGTCTTCTTCGTGTTGCCTTGATAATCTAAAACATCATCCAGAATTTGATAGGCCTGACCAATCTTCAAGCCAATCTCGCCGCCGAGTGTCACAAGCTGAGTCGGTGCGTTGGTCAAAATAGCTCCCTGTTGAAAACTCAATTTGAATAGTTCCGCTGTCTTGCCGGTAATTTCATGAAAATAATCGGCTTTGCTCATTTTTGGGTTATAATTATAGCTCATTTGATCCAGTTCACCGTTCAAAATAGTTTGCATGGCCTCAACGTGGCGTTGCATGTTTTTTGGATCTTGCGTAGCCTTTAAGACCTCGGTGAAGTAACATGTAAATAGATAGTCTCCAGCGTAGATGGCATTTTTTTGACCGAATTCAGTGTGAACTGTCGCAACCCCTCTACGAATAGGAGATTGGTCAATCACATCGTCGTGAATCAGGGTCGCCACATGAAGTAGTTCTAGAGCGGCAGCACCAGATCGGAGTGTTTTGGGATCGGTTGGCTGACCAAACTCAGAAAATAGATAGAAAAATCCAGGCCGGAGGAGCTTTCCACTTGCTTTAAGCAATTGTAAAACTTTATGATGAATAGGTTGGTTATTGAGACTGACTGCTGTTAACAGGTAAGGCTGCAAATCAGCTAATTTTGTTTGAATGTGTGGGAATTGACGCCAGAGTTGATGAACCATGAGATACCTCAATCTTTAACGAATTTTAACTACAACATCTAAGATACAAATTCAACGGGCAGTTGTCAATTGAACAACGCGCCAAGTTTGAATTTAAGGAGTGAGAGAATTGCTCGATTTTGTTCAAACCTTTATGGATCGGAAAGCTGCTTTAGTCCAAGCACTTGGTCAACATTTGGCCATTTCATTTTGGGCGTTGTTAATTGCGGTGGTCATTGCGATTCCAGTAGCTATTTGGGTCCGCCGGTATCCCAAGGTGGCTCAGGTAATCCTGCAGCTGACCGGTGTCTTGCAGACAATTCCATCCCTAGCTTTATTGGGATTATTGATTCCGTTTGTTGGGATCGGAACGGTTCCGGCTATCATTGCATTGGTGGTGTACGCATTGCTGCCAATCTTTCAAAATACATATGTCGGCCTTACTGAGATTGATCCATCGACAGAAGAGGCTGCGGATGCCATGGGGATGTCACGTTCGCGAAAATTATTTCGAGTTGAGCTGCCAATGGCGATGCCAATTATCATTTCAGGAATTCGTACCTCGATGGTGCTGATTATCGGCACCGCAACCCTTGCTGCCTTGATTGGTGCAGGTGGGCTTGGTAACTTTATTTTGTTGGGAATTGACCGCAACAATACCAGTTTGATTCTGATAGGGGCCATTTCGGCTGCTTTATTAGCGATTGTGATGTCTTATTTCATTACAATTTTGCAAAAAATGAAATTCAGAAATGTGGTGATCCTAATTGGCACAATTGTGGTCATTGGTGGTAGCTTTGCTGGCTACACGGCCGTTTCTCAACTTAATCAAAAAGTCGTCATCGCAGGTAAGCTAGGGGCTGAACCCGAAATCTTGATTAATATGTACAAGGATTTAATCACCGCTAAAGATCCAAGGCTGGACGTTGAACTCAAACCCAACTTTGGCAAGACGAGCTTTTTATTCAGTGCGTTAAAGAGCAATCAAATTAATATTTACCCTGAGTTTACCGGGACGGTGTTGGAGACGCTGACGCACTCGTCGGTCACGCCCAAGACCCCAGCGGCCATTTATCGTTTGGGAAAGCAACAGTTAGCACAACAAGATCATATGGCTTATTTGAAGCCAATGGCCTATAACAATACTTATGGCATCGCGGTTAAGGAGTCATTCGCCCAGCGATATCATCTCAAGACCATCGAAGATCTACAGCAGGTTCAAGGGAAATTAAAAGCCGGAATGAGCATGGAATTTATGGATCGAAAGGATGGCTTGAAATTGGTTGAACGCCGGTATCACATTAAGTTCCCAGTGAAAGGGATGGAGCCGGAACTGAGATACCGAGCGATTCACGATAATCAGATTAACCTGATCGATTGTTACTCGACGGACAGCGAATTACGTCAATATCATTTGACTGTCCTGCAAGATAACAAGCATGTTTTTCCGATCTATCAGGGGGCTCCGTTGATGACTCAAGATTTTGCCAAGAAGCATCCCCAAGCAGTTAGCAGCTTGAATAAGTTGGCTGGCAAAATTTCTGAGAGACAGATTCAGCAGATGAACTATGAAGTGAATGTGTTAGATCAATCTCCTGCAAGCGTGGCCCGTCATTATTTGGTCCAGCATCATTTGATAAAGGAGTGATTTGATGGTTGAACCTCTGATTGAATTTAAAAACGTTTTTAAAAAATTTGACGGCAAACCTGTCATCAAAGATCTAAACTTGAGGATTATGCCAGGAGAATTATTTGTGCTGGTTGGCAGCTCGGGTTCCGGTAAGACGACCACTTTGAAAATGATTAATCGTCTTCTGGAGAAAAGTTCTGGCACAATCACGGTCGCCGGCAGGCCAGTTGATGATTATTCATTGACTGACTTACGTTGGAAAATCGGTTATGTCTTGCAACAAATCGCCCTGTTTCCTACTATGACGGTTGCCAAAAACGTTTCTGTGGTACCGGACATGCAGCACGTGGCAAGTCGCCAGGTCCATGCAATGGTCGATAATCTCTTAACCGAGGTTGGTTTGGATAAAGGCTTTCGGAATCGAATGCCCGGTGAACTTTCTGGCGGTCAGCAGCAACGAGTTGGTATTATTCGGGCACTAGCGGGTAAACCACCCATTATTTTGATGGATGAACCATTCAGCGCATTGGACCCATTGGCCAGAGAATCACTGCAGAAATTAATTTTGAAGTTACATACCAAATATCAAAACACCATCGTCTTTGTCACTCATGACATGGATGAAGCGCTAAAGCTCGGTGATCGGATTGGAATTATGAAGAATGGTCGCTTGCTACAGGTTGATACGCCCAAAGATATTACTAATAATCCTGCAAACAAGTTTGTGGCGGACTTTTTCAGTCATAATCGATACTCTGATTTGAATAAAATCCTTGTCAATCAAGTGATAGAGGCAGGCTTTATGGTTGCTCGACGGAGTGATGACCAGGCTCGATCGGCTCCAAGCATTGAGCAAATGTCAAATTTAAAAGAAGTATTGAGATTATTAGCTTCCGCACCCTTAGTTCGGATTATCGATGGGAGCGGCAAAACCGTGGGATATTTTGATAATGAGAGTATCATTCGTTTCTTGAGTACAATTTGAGAGGAGAGATTCTGATGGTTGAAAAATATGATGTTGTGATCCTAGGCGGTGGGGTTGCCGGCGGTTCGCTGGCCCATGCATTACGGCGCCAAAAAAAGACGGTTGCAGTTGTGGAGAACAATCTGTTTGGCGGGACTTGCCCAAATCGGGGGTGTGATCCCAAGAAAATTTTACTTGCAGGTTTAGAAGTCACCCAGACGGTTGCCGATATGCAGGGTAATGGGATTTCTGGCCACGTCGAAGTGAACTGGCCGGACCTGATGCGGCATAAGCGGCAATATACCGATCCCATTTCGCACGCGACTCAGCACTCGTTAGCAGCCGATGGCATTGACACGTTTCATGAATCGGGACAATTCAACCAAGAAGGTCAGTTGCAAGCTGGTGACCATTTACTCGCAGCCGATAACTATGTGATTGCAACCGGGCAGCGACCACGACGGTTGGATATTCCGGGCAAAGAATACTTTAAGACGAGTACCGATTTCCTCAACTTAAACGAAATGCCAAAAGACGTGACGTTCATTGGCGGTGGCTATATTGGTTTTGAATTAGCCGGAATTGCTCACGCTGCCGGTGCCAAGGTCCATTTAATCCACCATAATGATCATCCCTTAAAGCAGTTTGATTCTCAGTTGGTGAAACAAGCCATCACGCACCTTGAAGATGAAGGAATTGATGTTCAACTGAATCAGACCGTTACGCAAATTGCCAAGATAGGTGAGCAATATGTCCTTTCAGGTGAGGATAACTTCAAGCTCCCAACCGATATGGTATTTTGTACGGCGGGGCGGATTCCAAACATTGATACAATTGGTTTAGACCAAGTCGGCGTTGATTATGATGGTCACGGTGTTAAAGTAAATGACTATTTGCAAACGACTAATGACAAGATTTTTGCAATGGGGGATGTTGTTAGCACCAAGCGGCCTAAGTTAACTCCGGTTGCAGGTTATGAGGCTGGTTATCTTGCAAATTACTTTGCTAAAAGTCGAGATAAGATTGCTTTTAAATCAATTCCAACGCTGGTGTTTGGACAACCATCACTCGCCCGGGTCGGCCTGCCTTCGAGCATTGCAACTGGTGACGATCACTATTTGTTGATAAGCAACGATATGACTGGTTGGTATAGCTATCATCGGTTGAATGAACCCTTGGCTAAAGCTAAAGTGGTTGTGGACCGAGAAAATGGTACGGTGGTTGGTGCAACGGTATTAAGCAATCATGCAGACGATTTAATTAATATTTTTACGCTCATGATTGATCAGCGCATGAAGATTGATGATTTTAATAAGGAAATCTTGGCTTATCCATCGTTGGCAAGTGATGTGACCTACTTAGTGTAGTTGCGCACCAAGCATCTAGGTTTTGGAATTGAAGGAACGTTCATTTGTACAGCGGTTAATTTATTATTAATCTTGGCCGTGATTATGAAATATCATCACTCTATATTCAGCAACATCCACCAGGCTTGTATCATTTAACGGACGATTTGGCCAATCAAAAACACCTCCAAAGTCAAGCTATCACATGACTTTGGAGGTGTTTTTGATTTTTGATAGATAGGCGTAAAATTAATTAGTGGGATAATTTAGAGTCTTCACCCGATCGTTCGCTCAATCTTAATTTGACTATTATGCAAGGTTTCGTCCGAAATTAGTGGCGTTACATTGTCGATACTGATCAGGGTTAAATGGTGCATTGCTCTAGTGATAATTGTGTAAAGGGTGCCTAATAAAGAGTTATCAGGATAATTTTTCTCAGAAGTATCCCAGGCAATCACCGAATCAAATTCCAACCCCTTTGCAAGATAAATTGGCAGCACGAGCACACCTTTGGGCAAAGTTCGGTCAGCGTCCTTTAAAAGGGTGGCATTGGTTTCACTGTGAATTTGATCGTAAAGTTGTTTGGCTTCCCGCATATTCTTTGTCAAAATAGCGACCGTTCCGTATTTTTCTCGTTGATTGTTAACAGTCTTGATGACCTGGCTGACAGCATCCTTGAAGTCCGCTGCAAGTATCAATTCAGGAATATCGCCATCTCGATTAAACGCCTCGATGTCGGCACCATTTGGCAAAATTGATTTAGCAAACGTGGTAATCGGAAATGTCGATCTGTATGACCGCATCAAACTGATTAATCGCGAATTGCGCACCTTAAATGCGGCACTCAAATTCTGCAGGATTTCCTCTGGCTGTTCGACGTCTTTAAACAGGGCTTGTTCACTGTCACCCAACAAAGTCCACTTTGTTTGGGGAAATGCGTAACGGAGATACTTTAACTGGGCAATGGAGTAGTCTTGCATTTCATCAACAAATAAATATTTCATGGTATTATTCTGGCCGCTGTTGCAAATGTAATCGCGCATGTACAACAATGGGGCGCAATCGTCCAACTTGATTGAATGGAATTCAATGGCATCATTAAATTCATCGATAGCTTGTTGCCATTTGGGCTGCTGGATATTCTGCGGTAAGGCAACCGTCGCAAGGAAATCGGCATACTGCAGATATGCATCTAAAAAGTTATCGTTGAAGATGGCATCGTAAACAACCCTTAATCGGTCAGTGACAATCTTTTGAGCAATGAAGAACCGTTCGTCATCTTCGTTTTGGAATTCACCCAGGGATTTTCCTGCCAGTAAATCGTGATATTTTTCGTCACTGAGTTGATCAATTTCATCATTGACCCAGTCTTCCTGAGTTTCTTTGTTAATCCTGCGTTTAAGCCGCTTGATTAATTCGTTCTTAGTTTGTAAATAGCGCTCAGAAACTTTGGCTGCTTTTGGAAAACTATCAAAAATTGAGCGGATTTCTCGCTTACTGAAGAAGACCGCTTCGTTAAAAATAATGTCACTGAAGTAAATGTGACTAGCGGATAAATGATCGCAATATTCTTTAGCTTCATCCATGAACTTTGCGGACTCCTTAAAGTTGCGAATATTTCGCTGTTGGGTGGTTAGTTGACCATCAGTTTCATAACGTTCAAACAGACTTTGAACATTTAAGCCTTTTAATCGATTATCAATAAATTCGTCAAAGGTGACTTGGCGCATATTCCGTTCTCCCAAACTGGGAAGGACTTCCGAGATATAGTGACTGAACAGCTTATTTGGTGAGAATAAAATAATTTGATCAGCTTCTAAAGTGTCGCGGCTGTGATAGAGTAAAAACGCAATTCGTTGAAGAATTGCAGAGGTCTTACCCGATCCGGCAACCCCTTGGACAACCAGTAAGTTGCTCTTGGTGTCTCGGATGATGTCGTTTTGTTCATGCTGAATGGTGGCAACAATATTCTGCATGTAGTCGTCATTTTGAGCCCCTAATGCCGATTGGAGCATCTCATCGCCAACAGTCTCGTTGGTATCAAACATGTTGCGGATGTTGCCATTGACAATCTGAAATTGGCGCTTTTTCTTCAACGTCGTTTCCTGTTCGCCCATTGGCGTTTCGTAAGCGACTCTACCTAAAGTACCATTATAGTAAATACTGGAAATGGGTGCCCGCCAATCATACACGAGAAATTCACCATCGGCGTTTTCAAATGAGGCGATCCCAATATAAAGTTGTTCTTCATCCGGTTCGTCATCATCTTGAATATCAATTCGACCAAAGTAGGGTGATTTTTTCAAGTCATGGAGAGTCGATAATTGGGTTTTGAGGATACTTTCATTTTCTGTCAATCGGGAAACCAGGCCCCGTTGTTGTTGTAATTCAGCGCTGGTTTCGATTCGATCATCAACTTCAAAGTAGTTAACCGAAGTGTTATCGGAATAGTCCCGTTGGACCCGTTTTGTTTCTGAGTGGGCGCGGTCGTACTCTTGTTTGGTCGTTAAAATCTTTTGCTGAATTTTTGAAACGACTTGATCCACTCGTTGCTGTTCTTTTGCTTGTTCGTCGTTTTCCAAGAGAGGCCTCCATTTGTCCGTTACCTGATTCATCTTTAACTAAATGCTTGCACAATTTTAGATTGATTTTGGCGTCCTGTCAATCCAAGTGGCTTAAAGAATTAATGGAGATAATTATCTATTTAACAAGCCTTTACTTTTCGCCGATTTATCAGTAAAATTAACCTGTTATGAACAAGTCAGTAGATTTATCTCAAACAGAGAGGCTGCAGATGCTGAGAGCGGCTATGATGAATCGAATTGGAAATTAAAAGGGTGACCCCCGTATCGTCTAAAGAGGTGGCTAGACAGTGGCTGCAATTTAGGTGGTACCACGTTTAAGCGTCCTATTGTTAATTCAATAGGGCGTTTTTTGAAAGGATGAGAAATTTGGCAAAGAAAATTATTTTAACAGGTGATCGGCCAACTGGCAAATTACATATTGGTCATTACGTTGGCTCATTGAAGAACCGAGTGGAATTACAAAACTCTGGTGATTATGAAACATTCATCATGATTGCTGACATGCAGGCATTAACTGATAATGCCCGTGATCCAGAAAAGATTCGTCACAGCTTGATTCAAGTGGCATTGGATTATTTGGCCGTCGGCATTGACCCTAAAAAGTCAACGATTTTAGTTCAGTCTCAGATTCCGGCTTTACCAGAATTAACCCAACACTATTCTAATTTGGTGACAGTTTCCAGATTAAACCGAAATCCAACCGTTAAGAATGAAATCAAACAGAAGAACTTTGGTCAAAGTGTCCCAGTTGGCTTTGCAATGTATCCAATCAGCCAAGCTGCCGACATTACGGCCTTTAAAGCAACAACTGTTCCAGTGGGTGACGACCAAGAGCCTATGTTGGAACAAACCCGTGAAATTGTTCGCTCATTTAATTCGATTTATAAAGAAGACATTTTAGTTGAACCAGAGGGTTACTTCCCACCAAAAGGCATGGGTCGGATTCCTGGATTGGATGGGAACGCTAAGATGAGTAAGTCACTTGGCAATGCCATCTATTTATCAGATGACGAAGATACGATTCAGAAGAAAATTATGTCAATGTACACGGATCCCAACCATATTCACGTAGAAGATCCCGGCCAAGTGGAAGGCAATACGGTCTTTACTTACTTGGACATTTTTGATCCAGATAAGAAAAAGGTTGCCGAATTAAAGGAACAGTATAGTCACGGTGGCTTGGGTGATGTCAAAATCAAACGCTATCTCAATGAAGTGCTCCAAGCAGAATTGAAGCCAATCAGAGAACGTCGTAATCAGTATGCCAAAGATGAAGCGGGCGTTTATGACATTCTTAAAAAAGGCAGCGAGCATGCAAATGAGGTCGCTAACCAAACACTAAAAGAGGTTCGTGACGCTATTGGAATCAATTATTTTGATTAAAATATCCAGAAAGGGTGGCCGAAATGGAAAACCTGGTAATTTTGGATATTGGTTCCAATTCCGTAAGAATGGCGATTAACCAAATTTCTAATGACGGTTCCTACCGTGAAATTAAACGGATTAAAAGTGACAGCCGGCTATCTGAAGGGATGGGTAAAGGTAAAATTCTTCAGAAGGACGCAATGGATCGCACAATTAAATCATTGACTGATTTTAAACGGATTTATCTTAAGTATAATGCAAAAAAGGTCATTGGGATTGCGACAGCCGCTGTTCGACAAGCCAAGAATCAGGATGTCTTTTTAAAGGCTGTCCAACAACGGATCGGCATTGAGCTCCAAGTTCTGTCTGGTACGGAGGAAGCCTACTACGATTACCTCGGGGTGATTAACCGATTGGGTGCCCAAAATTGTCTTATTTTAGACATTGGCGGGGCCAGCTGTGAACTGATCCGTGTCAGTCATGGTCAAAGTAAAAACCTGACGAGTATCCCGATTGGCGCCGTTAACCTCACAGAACGTTATCATCTTGAAGATGCGATTTCAGGCGCAAATTTATTTAATGCGCAATTTAATATTCGCAAGCTCTATTCCAAAATTAAATGGTTAAGCCGTTCCTACCATCAACCGTTAGTGTTGCTTGGCGGAGCGAACCGCACCCTGGCACGAATTAATCGCAAACGGCAACACATGACGCGAATTGATGCGATTCATGGCTACCATCTGACGGCGGAACAGGTTAACCGGACTTATCTGAACTTATTGCGCGGAAATGTGAATCAACGTAGGCAAATCCAAGGCTTGGAAAATGACCGTGCTGATATCATTGTCGGCGGTTTATTGCCACTCATTGTGCTAATGGATCGCGTGGATGCCAAAAAAGTATTATTTTCTGAAAGTGGTGTTCGCGAGGGCATTATTACTGAGTACGTCGAAAAAAATTATAATGTCCAATTGGATAAATAAAAGGCTGGCGTCGAGAGTTTTCTTGACCAGCTTTTTATGCCTTTTGAGAATCTATGGTGATATGATGAAGACAAAATGGGATCATTTTTACAAGAAAACATATCAGCAACGACTTGATTTAATTGCTGAGGAAGTGGGGTTATCAGCCAGTCGACTAAGCAGGCTGGTCAACGATTCAACAGTTCCCCAAAATCTGATTGAAAACTTTCTCACGGATTATCCACTTCCAGAAGGCGTTGTGACTAATTTGAAGGTCAACGGCCAGGAACATTTAGTGCCAATGGTAACGGAGGAACCGTCAGTGATTGCGGCTGCTAGCAATGGCAGCAAGTTATTGGCAAGCGGGGCTGGCATTAAAGCAGAAGTTGTCAGTCATCTCATTGGCGGCCAAATCGTCATCAAAGATTTTCCACTTGCTGAACTGACACAATTCGTTGATGAACATCGATTTGAACTATTTGCCGTTGCAAACGGTAGTCACCCCCACATTCTGCAGTATGGGGGCGGCGCTCAAAAGGTTGGCATTAGAAAGCTGGACGAGCACTTTACTTCTGTAGATTTAGCTGTCGATCCTGGTGAGGCAATGGGTGCCAACACGATTAATACCATGTTGGAAGCAGTTGCCGCTTGGCTGCAGCAAAAGTTGGCGGTGACCGTCACAATGGCCATTCTGACAAATTTTGAGGCTGAGCGGATCGTTCAAGTGAATGGAAACGTTCCTTTTTCTGCATTAGCCACCCAATCAATGTCAGGTGAAACCGTGGCTAAACGAATCGCAGATGCCAGTCGGATTGCTCAGATTGATCATTACCGAGCTGCGACTCACAATAAAGGCATCATGAACGGAATTGACGCCGCCGTGATTGCGTTTGGCAATGATTGGCGGGCCGTTGAGAGTGCCGCGCATTCATATGCCGCCAAAGATGGTCATTATCGCGGCCTCAGCCAATGGTCGATTTCAGCCACCGGCCTGGTGGGCCACTTGACGATTCCAATGCCAATCGGTTACGTTGGTGGGGCAACAAAGGTATTGCCACTGGCTAAAATCAACCAGCAGATTGCCCAAGTTCTTAATGTGCATGAAGAAATGAAAGTGATTGCTGCAGTCGGGCTCGCCCAGAATTTAGCGGCTTTAAAAGCGTTGGTTACTGACGGGATCCAAAAGGGGCACATGAATCTTCAACTTAACTCTTTAGCGATGGCCAATGGTGCAACTACGGAAGAACTCCCATTAGTGATCGATCGACTTAGAAAAATGAAGCAGCCAGATTCAACCGATGTGAAACAAATTTTAAGACAGTTAAGGAGATAATTATGGACAACAGTATTAATATCGAATTAAATGACCAGGTCCAAGACTTGATCAACGCCGTGAATAGTCTTTTCCCCGGTACAATTACCGTGACTTTTATTGGTAAATTACAATCCGGTTATGTCCGACATGATCAGGCTCAAGCAGTTCAAGATGGCAAAAATGTCATTATCCAAATTGCGGATTTAAGTGCTCCAAACTACACGGCATCACACGAATTGCTCCACTTATTAATGGTGTTGCGCGGCTTCCCACAAGTCTTTTACTCATTGACGACTGGGCAAGACAAGTTAGATGAGCAGTTAAAAATGATGGGGACTGAACTTTATGACATCGTTTCCCACTTTGTGGTTGTGTCTGAGCAGCGTAAGCATGGGTTGATCAACGACGATATTGAAGAAATGTACATGAAAGGCATTTATGCCACCATCAAGCCTGAGCCAGATCCTTTGGATGATGAAATGATGCTACGCCTGACAACGTTGCTGGATGCCATGGTCTTTTATGGTGACAAGTTATCAACGGTGGCGGATAAACTGAAAAAAGATTTCCCGGTTTCGTATGCGGCTGCCGAAAAGTTATACGCATTAATCACCGACAAACCAACGGACTCCCCGTTTGGGTTAAGACGAAATGTCGTGAAGTTATTCAAGGCCTTCGATGAGCAATTGAAAGACTGGGAATTGCCAGCACTTCATAATACGGAGTTTACGACATTGACGAGTGTGTTGTCGGAGCGCCAATTAGGGTTGAAAGTCAAACAATTGTTTGAAGTCTATCATTCTGAATTGATCGAAGTTAACAGTAACACCAAGGCTTATGTTGGCTTTAACCGGGTTGATGACCAAAATTCCTTTGTCATTGCCAATCCAAAGGGTGATCAAGACAATCCAGAATTCTTCAAAGATGTCTATGATAAAACTGTCAAAGAGTTGTTTGACGAGCTCAAAATGCCTTATATTATTAGACGGTAATTAAAAAAAATAGGAGGAATACAATGATTGATAAGAAAATTCAACAAGAATTTGACGATGCTAAAAAGATTGTGTTTCTAACTGGTGCAGGGGTTTCCACCGCTTCTGGAATTCCCGATTATCGCTCAAAAGGTGGGTTGTACACCAATGATAAATCTAATCGGCCAGCCGAATATTATTTGAGTTCAGACTGTTTAAGGGATGAACCCAAGGTCTTTTACCAGTATGAAAAGAAAAATATGTATTACCCGGATGCCAAACCAAATGTGATTCATGAGAAGCAGGCAGCCTTCACTCAACAGAAAGACGCCACTGTTGTTACCCAAAACATTGACAGCCTTTATCGAAAAGCCGGCACCCAAAATCTCATTGAATTTCATGGGAATCTGTATAACGTTTATTGCCAGAAATGTCGCGAGAAGGTTGATTATAAGGAATATCTAGCTAGCATGTATCATCGAAATTGTGGTGGTATCTTGCGGCCAGACATTGTGTTATACGGTGAAGGCTTAAATCCAAGTGCGATTTCTCAGAGTGTCAGTGCTGTGTCTAATGCTGATTTGATTGTCATCGTTGGTACCTCCATGCGGGTTTATCCGTTTGCAGGGTTAATCGATTATCGTTCTGCTAACGCAACTGTCTTAGCCATCAATGAAGAACAACTGAGCTTCTCATTTCCATTTACCATGATTAAAGAAAATGCGGTTGATTTATTCAGGGATCTGAAAGTGAACGCTTAGGGCCGAGAAGGGGTGTAAATCTTGATCACAATTGGATTGACAACTTTTTCGGAGCATCCATCTCTGATTCATGAGAATCGAAAGCTTCGCCTAACTGAATATAGTGCCCACTTTCCGGTGGTTGAGTTGGATACCCCTTTTTACGCTGTTCCTAAAATTGAGGTCATTCAACATTGGCAACAGCAAGTGTCTGATAACTTTCAATTTGTTTTGAAAGCTAACCAAGTGATGACGTTGCATGATCAGGGTAGCGAAGATCCCATTGATAATCAGCAGCGATTAGTTGTTTTTAATGATTATAAACGGGCGGTGGCCCCATTGATGGCAGCTCATCAACTCAAAAGTGTGTTGTTTCAATTTCCGCCCTATTTTTCAAGAGGGGTTGCCGCCATCGAGTATTTGCGGCGGATCCATACTTTCATGGCGGGGTATCCCATCTCAGTGGAATTTCGTAATCCAAGCTGGTATGGACCTGAAATCACCCGAGATGTGGCTGGTTATCTCAAAGAACTTGGGATGAGCTTAGTGGCTGTAGACGAACCGCACACGACCAACATGGGGGTGCCCTTTGAACCGATTGTCACCAGCGACGAATTGTGTATTTTACGCCTCCATGGCCGCAACGTGAAGGGCTGGTCTGAACGATCAAAAGATTGGCGCAGTCAGCGAACATTATATCGGTATTCAACCGACGAACTTCAAGTTTTTGCCAACACGGTTCAAAAGTTGGCACAACAGACCAAAGAGGTTTGTGTGATCTTCAATAATAATTCCGGTGGTGATGCGGCCGACAATGCGCTGGAATTGCAGAAAATGCTGGGCATTTCGTTTAATGGGCTGTCACCGTTGCAAATGGATTTGTTTTAAAATGCAAATCCACAAGTGGGTATCAGTTGGAATAAATGAAGCTTTCACGCTGAAAATTGCATACAAGTCGGTTACACTTAGCTTGATGTCTTGGAGGATTGGATTTTTCACGGACTAAAGAATCCAGATTATGTTTGCATGTCCACAGATTGTGAAAGTGGGTCAAAACAAACCGTCATCCAGACGAGCTGATGTTCGTTGCAAAACTGCTTGTTTTCGCACGCTGTTGTTTGCTATACTTGATTGTAATTATTAAGATTATCAGTTTGGAAAAGAGGTACTTTCATGACAGAAAGTAAGCCAACATTTTATATTACGACACCAATTTATTATCCATCAGGAAGATTACATATTGGAAATTCTTATACCACCATTGCTTGTGACGCTGAAGCCCGTTATAAACGCGCCATGGGCTATGATGTGTTCTTCTTGACTGGGACCGATGAACACGGTCTAAAAATTGAACAAAAAGCTGAACAACTGGGGATGTCTCCTCAAGATTATGTTGATAAAATGGCTGCCACAATTAAGCAATTGTGGAAAAAGCTTGAAATTTCAAATACCAAATTTATTCGGACAACCGATGATTACCATGAAAAAGCAGTTGCTGACATTTTTCAGGAATTACTCGATAAAGGTGACATTTATTTAGGTGAATACACAGGTTGGTATTCTGTTTCTGACGAAGAGTACTTTACTGAAAGCCAACTCGCCGAAGTCTATCGTGATGATAATGGTAAAGTGATTGGCGGAAAGGCGCCGAGTGGTCACGAAGTCCAATTAGTTCACGAACAGTCTTACTTCTTCAAAATGAGTAAGTACGCAGATTGGCTACTCCAATACTATAAAGATCACCCTGATTTCATTCAGCCAGCAGCCCGGATGAACGAAATGATCAAGAACTTTATTGAGCCTGGGTTGGAAGACTTGGCAGTTTCACGGACAACTTTCAGCTGGGGTGTGCCTGTCAAATCGGATCCAAAGCACGTTGTCTATGTTTGGATTGATGCGCTAACCAACTATATCACTGCGCTTGGTTATGACGGAAAAGATGACAGCAACTTCAAGAAATATTGGCCTGCCAATGTTCAAATGGTTGGAAAAGAAATTGTCCGATTCCACACAATTTACTGGCCAATTATTTTACATGCGCTGGGATTACCATTGCCTAAGAAGGTCTTTGGTCACGGTTGGTTGTTAATGAAGAACGGCAAAATGTCCAAGTCAAAAGGCAATGTGATCTATCCTGAAACGTTAGTTGATCGTTATGGATTAGATGCGCTTCGTTATTATTTGCTGCGGGCAATGCCGTACGCCAATGATGGCCTCTTTACGCCTGAAGATTTTGTCGATCGTTTGAATTACGATTTGGCCAATGATCTGGGTAATTTACTTAACCGAACCGTTTCAATGATTAACAAGTATGAAGGTGGCGTTCTCCCTCAAGTCAAAGCAGGGGTTACCGATTTTGACAGCGATCTTGAAGATACTGCCGTTACTGTTATTGCTAATTACAAGGAACTGATGGACGACCTTCATTTTTCAGATGCATTAAGTGAAGTCTGGAAATTAGTTGCTCAGTCGAATAAGTATATTGATCAGACAGAGCCTTGGAATTTAGCCAAAAATCCCGATGATAAAGCGCAATTGGACTCAGTCATGGCTCATTTGGCTGCTAGCCTGCGAGTGATCGCTGAATTAGTAAGTCCGATCATGACCCATGCACCCCAAGAGATATTTACCCAACTCGGATTGACTGAAGAAATCGATTTGAAGAATCTTGATTTCATGGCACTTCCAGCCGGTGGTCAGACAGTTGCAAAGGGGACACCGATTTTCCCTCGGGTTGAAGTCGACGACGAAGTTAATTTCATCAAGGAACAGATGACCAAAACTGACAAGGCTAAGGGAAGATCTGCAATGAAAGCCGCTGCAGAAAGTCATTTTGATCCTGAAGAAACTAATCTTAACCTAACTAAAAAAGAAGTTCGGTTTGAGGCTTTCGAAAAGATTGAGTTGAAAGTCGCTGAAGTTAAGGATGTCAACAAGGTGGAAGGTGCTGATAAGCTGCTCCAATTCCGATTGGATGCCGGCGATGATGGTGACCGTCAAATCCTGTCAGGGATTGCTCAATGGTACCCTGATTTCAAGTCCTTAGTGGGCAAAAAAGTCATCATCGTTTCTAACTTGAAGCCGAGAAAGATGCGCGGTCAAGTCAGTCAAGGAATGTTGTTATCTGTTGAGGATAAAGATGGCAATGTTGAATTGGTCACGATCAACCCACACTTTGAAAACGGAATGACATTGGAATAGAAATCAAATGGGCCGGTTTTCAGATGTTTTGGAGACGGTCTGTTTTTGTTATTAACAATTTTGAGGTAGTTAAATGAAAATTTTTGATTCCCATACGCATTTAAACGATGAAACACTCTATCCGGAAGCGGCCAAGTATTTCAAGCATGCTCAGAACTTAGGGGTTGTTAAACTGGCAAACGTCGGCTCTAATCAGGCACTGAATGACCGCTCCTTAGAGCTGGCTGCTCACTATCCAGATATGTATTCAATCATTGGCTGGCACCCTGAAGATTCAATCTATTACCATGAAGAACAGGAAAAGTTGCTGATTGAACAGCTTCAAAGCCCTAAGGTTGTTGCGCTCGGTGAAATTGGTTTGGACTATCATCAAACGACTTCACCCCGGCACATTCAAAAAGAGGTCTTCAAACACCAGATTGACATTGCCAAACAGTTGCATTTACCAATTTCTGTCCACAACCGAGACGCCTTTGAGGATACTTATGACATTCTAAAAGAAATGGACGTTTCCGACATTCGAGGGGTCATGCACAGTTTTAATGGTGACTCGGAATGGCTGAAAAAGTTCCTCGACTTGGGGATGCTGGTCTCTTATAGTGGGGTTGCCAGTTTTAAGAAAACCAAAGAAATCCACGAGGCGGTTCGTCAGACCCCCTTTGATAGTATGTTGGTCGAGACCGATGCCCCTTATCTTGCACCGGAACCGTTGCGGGGCAAACAAAACGAGCCCGCCTATACCCTTTATACCGTGGAGGCAATTGCCCGCTTTTGTGATGTCAATCCAGAAGCGATCGCAGCCCACACTTACGAAAATACCTTGAAATTATTTGGAATTGAGGACAAATGAAAAAGATTAAAGAAGTCATCGTCGTTGAAGGCAAGGATGACACCAAAAGAATTCGTCAAGCAGTTGACGCCGACACAATTGAAACCCGTGGATCGGCCATTCCCCAAGAAACCCTGGATCTGATTTCCGAGCTGGCCAAAACTCGTGGCGTGATTGTGTTTACTGATCCCGATTTTTCGGGAGAAAAGATTCGTAAAACAATCGCAGCAGAAGTCCCAAATGTGAAGCATGCGTTTATTACCAAGAAGCAGGGCGTTCCGAACCGTTCTGTGGGTTCCTTGGGAGTTGAGCACGCCAGCGTTGAATCAATACGCCAGGCCCTTAGCCGGGTCTATACGGAGGATGATTCGGCTGCTGAACTCATTTCACGAGCCGAATTGATTCAAGACGGTTTGATGGGCAATCCAGATGCCAAACGACGACGAGAGAAGTTGGGTGAAATTTTAGGAATTGGCTATGTCAATGGCAAACAGCTGCAGCATCGCCTGCGAATGTTTGGTATCACGCATGACCAATTTCTGGCTGCCCTTAGACAAATTGATGGAGATAATAAAAATGACTGAATATCCTGCAATTGCCAGTCCTGCACGGACCCAGGCAATTTTGAACCGTTACCGGCTGTCTGCTAAAAAAAGCCTTGGCCAGAATTTCTTGGTTGATCTTAACATTTTGGGTAACATTGTTGAAGCTGCTGAAATTACCAGTGATGACGACGTGATTGAAATTGGCCCAGGAATCGGTGGGTTAACGGAGCAGTTAGCTAAGGCTGCCCATAAAGTCCTTGGTTTTGAAATCGATGAAAATCTTCTGCCCGTATTGCAAGAGACTTTGGCACCCTATGACAATATTGAAATTATTAACGAGGATATTCTGAAAGCAAATTTACCTCAAGTGGTTAAAGAACGGTTTACAGGGCATCATCCACTGAAAGTGGTTGCCAATCTGCCATATTATATTACGACGCCAATCGTGATGAATCTCTTGGCAGGGGAGCTTGAATTTGATGCCATTGTGGTCATGATGCAAAAAGAAGTTGCGGAAAGACTCACTGCTGTCCCAAGTACCAAGCCCTACGGTTCCCTGTCAGTGATTGTTCAAGAAATGAATAACGTTGAAATTTCATTTATTGTTCCCAGAACGGCGTTCATTCCTCAGCCAAACGTTGATTCCGCAATCGTTAAGCTCACCCAAAAAACAGCCAAGGAAACCGTTCCTTTTGATGAAAAAAGATTTGCAGGATTCGTCCGGGGATGCTTTATGCACCAACGAAAAACACTCTGGAATAATCTGTTAGGCTTTTTTGGCAAGACTGACGAAGCCAAGGGCGCCATTACTAAAGTGTTAACAGAGGTTCAAATTGATCCCGGTGCCCGTTCAGAACAGCTAACAATTGATCAGTTTGTCCAGTTAGCAAATGCCTTTCATGACAATGGTATCTTAAACTAATCTTTAAACTTTTGTAGTTGAAAGTGGAAGTTGTTTGTGGTAAAATTTGCGGTTTCATAACTCACGTGGTATAATGACTTATCGTGAGGTGATTTGGATGCCAGTTACGCTGTCAGTGATTAAGCATAAGATGGACGACCATATCGGTCAACACGTTTTGGTGACTTCGCAAATAGGTCGAAGGAAAACAACAAAACGTCATGGGATTTTGAAAGAAACTTTTCCAGCTGTGTTTGTTGTGGAGTTAGATCCAGGGAAATCTAGCTTTGAACGCGTTTCTTATAGCTATACCGATATTTTGACCAAGAATATTGAGGTAGATTTTGATGCCGCTCAAGTAAGCTAAGAGTTTGTATCAATCTTTTGGGGGCCGGATGGCCTTTTTATTTTGCCTTTTTTCGGGGATAGCCACTGACAACTAGACCATTATTTAGTATAATTTTGATAATAATAAGTAAATTGTAAGGGGGTGGCGCAGATGAAAATGATGGTTCGGGCTCCGGCAAAGCTGAACTTGGGCCTTGACACGCCGTTTGCCCACTCTGACGGCGCGATTGAGTGGCGGATGGTTATGACTTCCATCGGCCTCAGCGACCACGTGCAGATTGAAACGACCACCTCCTCAAAAATTCAAATTATTTCTGATAGCGGCTTTTTACCCAATGATAAGCGAAACCTTGCTTATCAAGCAGCCCATTTGTTTTTGAAGCAGACTGGCGTCACCAGTGGCCTCAGCATTACAATCGAAAAGAACATTCCGGTCGCTGCCGGATTAGGTGGCGGTTCCTCAGATGCTGCTGCCGTTTTGCGGGGATTGAATGAAATGTTTGATACCCAACTCTCATTAGAGAAAATGGCAAAGTGGGGGCTTGCCATCGATTCTGATGTGCCATATTGTGTGTATGGAAGAACGGCGTTGGTGAGTGGTCGAGGAGAAATTGTGACCCCATTGCGGCCGCTACCCAAAATGTGGTTCGTGCTTGCCAAACCCAATGTCAGTGTGTCAACGCCGCGAATTTTACGCCGGTTGCGCTACACTCAAGTTGATCATCCCAACATTGAAGGCCTGCTTGAAGGCATTGAGCAATCAGATTACGCGCAAATTGTTGCTAATTTAGGGAACACATTGGAACCGATTACTGCCTCGAGTCATCCTCAGATTCAAGTGATCAAGGACCGCTTGTTAAAATATGGCGCGGATGGTTCTCAGATGAGCGGCAGTGGGCCGACAGTTTTTGGAGTTTGCCACAGTGAGTCCCGTGCTCGACGGATTTATAATAGTATTTCAGGATTTTGCCATGAAGTTTATGTTGCTCAGCCAACGTGTTGAGTAAAAAATAGGGTTGCACCAAAGCAGAATGGGTCGTTTTGGTTAAGCAACCCTTTAATTATGCATTTGCGGATTGACAAAATTGTGATTTACTCTAAACTAAAATAGTAATTATTACTTTTTACAATAATTGTTGGAGGTATTCATTTGAGTGACACATTAATTTCAGTTGAAGACTTATCGTTAAGTTTTCCCAATCACCCAGTGTTATCTGGGCTCAGCTTTCAGGTTAACCGGGGGGATTTTCTTGGCGTGATCGGCGAAAATGGGATTGGCAAGACAACCTTGGTGCGGGTGATTTTAGGTCAATTACATCCGTCTGCAGGCAAAGTGGTCATCAAAAATGGGGTTCGAATTGGGTACGTTCCCCAGTTTCGAAATATCGATGTTGAATATCCACTTGCGATTAAGGACTTCGTTGCCTTGAATTTTACGGGGCTCAAGCTGCCTTGGCTATCAAAGAAAGAACGGACTCGGGTTCATCAAGTGATTCACCAAGTTGGGCTTGAACATATTGCTGATCGGCCACTTGGCTTGGCTTCAGGCGGTGAAAAGCAGAAGGCGTATCTCGCTCAGGCATTGATCAATCATCCTGATCTGTTAATCTTGGATGAATCCACTGCCAGCTTGGATCCTAATACCAAAAAGGAATTACTCGATGTTGTTTACCGATTAAACAAAACAAGTGGCTTAACAATCCTATTTGTTTCCCATGATATGCAGATGATTCACGAATACCCGGATCACTATTTGTGGTTGAAAAAAGGACAATACGAATCAGGGCCAATCGAAGATCTGCACAATGAGAACAAGGAGGGACAATATGTTTAGTTTTGACTTTATGCAAAATGCCTACTTAGCGGGAACCTTGATTGCGATCGTAAGTGGGATGATGGGTGTGTTTGTGATTGCAAGAAATATGCCATTCATGACCCATACTTTGTCGGAAATTGGTTTTGCCGGAGCTGCGTTTGGGATTTTCATCGGCTGGACACCATTAAATGGGATGCTGGTGTTTTCGACCGTCAGTTCAATCATGGTCGGTGAGTTAAGCGGAGCGGTGGAATCAAGGCGGGAATCAGTTATTAGTGCTATTTCAGGACTGTTTATTGGCTTGGGAATTTTGTTTTTGTCGTTGTCTCAAAAGAATTCCAGTTATGCAACCAATATTTTGTTTGGAAGTGTGATTGGAATTAGTCGCCAAGATGTTATCCAAATGGCGGCATTATCGATTTTAGTGTTGGTGGTCTTATTATTAATTTTCAGAAACCTAAAAGATGATTCGTTTGATCCGGTTGGCGCCCAAACAAACCACATTTATCGCAACATCATTTCAATCATTTTCTTGATTATGTTGGCCTTTAATGTCAGTGTGGCAGCCCAAATTGTTGGCTCCTTATTGATTTTTGTTCTACTGACGTTGCCAGCCTCTAGTGCTAAATACTTTGCGCACACGGTTCTTCATATGATGGCTTTAGCAGTCGGTTTTGCGTTATTCGGTGTTTGGGTTGGCCTATATTTGGGATATCTCACAAATTGGCCGGTTACTTTCTTCATTTCTTCAATTGAAGCAGCAATTTATGGCATTTCATTGTTTTACAACTTTATTCGGAGCAAAAGCAAATAAAACAGTCTAAATTTATTATATTTTTCTATATATTCCCCTAAAGACGAACATTTATGATAAGATTTTAGTATATGTTACATAAAGTAGAGGTGGAATTTTTGAAAGTACGAAGAAGCGATCGGTTGATTGACATGACCAGATACTTGCTTGAACGGCCCCATACGTTGATCCCGTTGACGTTTTTTGCTGAACGGTATGGGTCTGCCAAATCTTCAATTAGTGAAGACCTAACAATTTTGAAACGAACTTTTCAAGCCAGGGGGACTGGCTTGCTTGAAACCATTCCTGGTGCTGCCGGGGGAACCCGGTTCTTGCCTTATATTTTAAAGGAAGAGGCTGTCCAAGTCGTTAATCACCTGATTGAACAGATGTCTTCCAACACCAGGTATTTGCCCGGTGGCTACGTTTATATGTCTGATTTACTGGGCAACCCAGCGACTTTAAGAGAAATTGGGCGGGTTTTTGCCACTCAATATCTTAATCAAGATGTGGATGCAGTGATGACCATCGCAACCAAGGGTGTGCCAATTGCTCAAAGTGTTGCTGATTTCTTAAACGTTCCATTTGTGATCGTGAGACATGATACTGAAATCACCGAAGGCTCAACAGTTAATGTGAATTATGTATCTGGCTCTTCTACCAGGATTGAAAAGATGTCGTTATCCAAACGAAGCCTCAAACCGGATTCCAACGTGCTGATCGTTGACGATTATATGCGTGGTGGCGGCACGGTTGGCGGAATGATTTCGATGGTTGAAGAGTTTGACGCGAATTTGATTGGCGTGGGAGTCGTTGCTGAAAGCACTGCACCAAACGGTCGCTCAATTGGCAATTACACGTCATTGATGCGAGTTGACGCCAAAGATAACACGGTTATTTCACAACCAGGAAATTACCTAGACAAGATTTTTAATTAGAATGCATTGGGGAGACATTGATAATGGCAACAAAGAATACAATCATATTGGCAGCTGGCAAAGGTACCCGAATGAAATCCAAGCTGTATAAGGTGCTCCATCGCCTATGCGGTAAAACGATGGTTGATCATGTGCTGACTGCTGTTGAAGGTGCTCACATGGACAATATTGTGACCGTTGTGGGATTCGGTGCTGATGCAGTTCGCGATAACTTGGGTGATCGTACTCAGTATGTCGTTCAAGAAAAACAACTTGGAACTGGTCATGCCGTTTTGCAGGCAGAGCAGCTCTTAGGTCATTTAGACGGAATGACGATGGTTGTCAGCGGAGATACCCCGCTGTTTACGACCAAAACATTTGAAGATTTATTTACTTATCACCAAAATAAAAAGGCCAAAGTCACAATTCTGACTTCCAAAGCACCAAATCCGACTGGTTATGGCCGGATCGTGCGCAATGATTTGGGAATTGTTGAAAAAATTGTTGAGCAAAAGGATGCCACTAAAGAAGAGCAGGCGATCGATGAAATTAACACCGGTGTCTACGTATTTGACAACCGGGCCCTGTTCGAAGCGCTCCACAAGATTAACAATCACAATGCGCAAGGCGAGTACTATTTAACCGACGTCATTGAAATCTTGAAGGCAGAAGGTGAAACAATTGCTGCTTACAAGATGGCTGATTTTGACGAAACAATGGGGGTCAATGATCGCTTGGCACTCGCAACGGCGACTAAAATCATGCGTTGTCGAATTAACCGTCAGCACATGAAAGATGGTATTTCGATGATTGATCCTGAGCGGACCTATATCGATAGTGATGTCAAGATTGGCTCGGACACGATTATTGAACCAGGCGTCCAGCTCAAAGGACAGACAGTGATTGGTGAAGATTGTTATATCGGTGCTAATTCTGAAATTCGTGATTCGATTATTCACGATCATGTCACTGTCACTTCTTCGTTAATTGAGCAGTCTGAAATGATGGACCACTCAGATATTGGTCCTAATAGTCATCTGCGTCCTCAAGCAATGATTGGCAAGCATGTTCATCTTGGTAACTTTGTTGAAGTTAAGAAGGCCTCGATTGGTGAAGGCACCAAAGTCGGTCATTTGACCTACGTTGGTAACGCCAAGCTTGGTAAGAACATCAATGTTGGCTGTGGGGTGATCTTCGTCAATTACGATGGCGCTCACAAACACGAAACCACTGTTGGCGATGATTCCTTTATTGGAAGTAACTCCAATTTAATTGCGCCGCTTGAAGTAGCTGATCATTCATTTATTGCCGCCGGGTCAACGATTAACCGTCAAGTTAATCAATACGACATGGCGATTGCCCGTAGTCGGCAGACCAATAAACCTGGCTATTTTAAAAAATTACCATATCAAAAGGATTAACGCTGAAATTTTTAGCGAAAACATTGTATAATCAATGTGGGAAAGCGAATTGAACTAATAAAACGTATGGGAGGATCATATGTCTCAGCAATATTTTGATTCTAAACTTAAAATTTTCGCGTTAAACTCTAACCGGCCATTAGCGGAAAAAATCGCCAAAACAGTTGGTGTACCGCTTGGCAAGACCTCCGTTGACCGGTTCAGTGATGGTGAAATCAGGATTAACATCGAAGAAAGTATTCGTGGTGATAATATCTTCATCATCCAATCAACTTCAGCTCCTGTGAACGATAATTTAATGGAACTATTAATCATGGTAGATGCCTTAAGAAGAGCCAGTGCGGGAACAATTAATGTTGTGATTCCTTACTATGGTTACGCACGTCAGGATCGAAAGGCCCGATCACGTGAACCAATTACCGCCAAGTTAGTTGCAAATATGCTTCAAAAAGATGGTGTTGACCGGGTCGTATCACTCGATCTTCATGCTGCCCAGATCCAAGGCTTCTTCGATATCCCTGTCGATCATCTAATGGGGGCCCCATTACTAGCCGATCATTTTATCAAGCAAGGTTTCGGGAATGATGATGTCGTAGTTTCTCCTGATCACGGTGGAGTTTCTCGGGCGCGCGCATTAGCTGAGTTTTTAAAGGCACCCATTGCCATTATTGACAAACGTCGTCCTCAAGCCAACGTTGCTGAAATTATGAACATCATTGGTGATGTGTCAGGTAAACGTTGTTTAATGATTGATGATATGATTGACACTGCTGGGACAATTACGCTTGGTGCTCAAGCGCTAATGGATGCAGGAGCCTCTGAAGTTTATGCATGTTGTACTCATCCAGTATTGTCAGGTCCGGCAATTGAACGAATTAAAAAGTCACCAATCAAGCAGCTGGTTGTGACTGATACCATTCAGTTACCAAAAGAAAAACAGTTGGACAAGATCCAACAAGTTTCTGTTGGGCCGTTAATTGGTGATGCCATTAAACGGATCAATGAAGACAAGCCGGTAAGTCCACTCTTTAGAAATAGATTTCGTGGTGATAAGGGTTAATGGTTGAAAAGCTCAAAACGCACATAACAGCGACTAGTGTTGTTGGTATTTTAGTGATCAACTTGCTATTAGTTTTGTTTGGTGTCCCCAAAATTGCATTAGGTAACGCAGACTTTTTACTGGGGTTATTTTTAACCGTTTTGGCGTCAATTTTCGTTGTCGGGTCCGGCCACCTGTTCACTGGCTGGCGGTTTATTCCAAAAAAGAAAAAAACGGATTTGGAATCAGAGAATGACCCTAAGCATCCTAAAGCAAAAGATGTTGCATCGATTAAAAATCAACCTATTAAGGTTAACAAATACGCTCGTTTTTGTATTGCAACGGGCGGTTTGCTAATTGCTTTGGGGATTATACTCACGATTATTTAAAGAATTAAATTGGGACGAAAGGTGCTTTGGCCCCTAGAATTTAACAAGAAAAACCAGTTATTCCAACATCAGGAATAACTGGTTTTTCTTGTTAAATTCTAGGATCAGCCGTTTATCGCAGCTTTTATCTGAATATCAGTAGTGATCCAAATGATGATCACTGATTGAAAATCAACAGAGGTTCCAGCCTCTTTTTGGCTTAAATGGCAGGGTTAGCCGTTTGTCGCAGGTTTTATCAATGTAAATTTGGAAAGCCAAATTGTATTGATAAACAGGTCACCGACTAATGTCTCAGCTTCATTTTGGCTTTATAATAAATATTTTTCTAACGCATACGCAACGCCATTTTCGGTATTAGGCTTGGTCACAAACGATGCGGCATCCTTTACTTCTGCGATTCCGTTGCCCATTGCAACTCCCAAACCGGCATACTTAATCATCGTCAAATCATTTTCTTGATCACCCAATGCCATGACATTATCTGCCGTATAGCCCAACTTCTCAGCAAGTTCGCCCAATGTTTTACCTTTGTTCGCCTGTTTGCTCATAATCTCAATGAAGAATGGCTCGCTTTGGACGATGTAAAGTTGTTGCTGAAGGTCGGCGGGAATATTTTGATAGGCATTGCTAATCAACTTTGGATCATCAATCATCATCACTTTTGAAATGACAAGATCTCGTGAAATGTCTTCAGGTGCCCGGTATTTGACTGGTAGCCGGACCAGATAACTTTCGCCGATGGTATAGGGGCTTAGATCCCGATTAGTGGCATAAATTGTGTCAACGGTTTCTAATTGGAAGTGGACGCCAAATTTTCGACTCAGCATTTCAGTTTCCAAGAAATCATCGTAACTTAACGTGTGGTGGACGAGGATCTCACCGCCCAAGGTTTGGGCCATCGCACCATTAAAAGTGAGGGCAAATTCATCGGCACCATTAATGTTTAGACTGTCCAGATAGGGTTGAACGCCAGTCAGTGGCCGGCCACTCGCTAGGACCACCTTGATTCCTTTTTGCCTGACGGCGGTAATTGTGTCAATGGTGGCTTGAGCGAGTTGGTGCTTTTCGTTTAATAACGTGCCATCGATATCGATAGCGACTAATTTGATGTCCATAGGGAATTCTCTCCTCTAAATTATTATTTAATTAATTGATCGTTACGAATATGATGATTAAATTCATCGTACTCGGGTTGGAACAGGTCAACATTTTCTTCTGGCCGGAGAATTTCTCGGGGGAAGAAGAAGCGGTTGTCACCAGTTTGCTTATCAGAGATGGCTCGTACCAGTGGGCTGATTGACGACAGCTCAATCAGCGAGCCGTCATTTTGCATCAGTTGAATTTGTTTTTTGCCAGGTCGATAGGCATCGTAAGGAAGGTCAAAACTGTTGTCAGTCGCGGTATAGTACTTGGGATTAAACCCAGACTGCTCAATGATTTCCCTCAGGCGGGGCAAGAGGTCCTTGGTTGAATCATCAAACTTAACCGATTTGAGTGGCTTGCGGTCAATAAACCTGCTTGCTAAATTACTCAGTAAGTCATCCGGGTATCGTTTCCAATGGATGAAGTAGGTATTCAAGACACCATCATCTAGTTGCAAATAATCATCTAAGTTAAAATCGTGATGGAAAAATGGCAACAGAAGGTAAGGCGTTTGGGGATTATGCTTTAAGCCTTCTTCACTGAAAATTTCGTTGGCCCGTTGTAACAAACGATTTAAGATCACTTCCATTGCTCTGGAAACGGGATGGAAATAAACCTGTTGATACATTTGGAACCGGCTGACGATATAATCTTCGACAGCGTGCATGCCGCTCATTTCGAAACAGATACCGTCTTTGTAAGGCCGCATCACTTCCAAAATCCTTGAAAGGTCAAATGTCCCATACTTAACGCCGGTGTTATAGGCATCTCGCAGTAGGTAGTCCATTCGATCAGCGTCAAGTTGACTGGAAATCATCTCGACAACTTGGCGATTTGGATAGGTCTTACCGATGACACTGGCAACCTTCTCCGGGAAGTCGGGACTGACCCGTTCGAGGACGTGATTAATTTCGGTCGTATGAGAAGTGATAATATCTCGGGTGATCTTTTCGTGGTCTGTTCCGAAGATATGCTCAAAGGTGTGGGAATAAGCGCCATGACCAATATCGTGAAGAAGCGCAGCACATAGGGTCACCACTTTTTCGGAATCATTCCAGAGGCCATCCCCTGGTTGAGTAGACAGCCAGTTTTCTTCAAATGATTCGATGATCCGGCGAGCAATTTCGTAAACGCCAAGTGAATGGGCAAAGCGGGTGTGTTCTGCGCCATGAAAAATCAAAGAGGTCGTGCCCAGTTGATGAATTCGGCGTAATCGTTGGAACTCACTGGTATTAATTAGGTCAAGGATGACTTGATATTTGACGTGGACATAGTTATGAACCGGGTCGCGGAAGACCTTTTCTCTCTCAAGTAGTTGATGTGCGTAATCCAAAAAATTGCCTCCTTAGACAATTGGTAACTGATCATTTCGCAATTGAATTTTTTTTAGTTGGGTTGCTTGTTCCGTAGTGAATTGGCTGGAACGCAGAAATTCAGGAGCGGATGATAAATCAACCGACTCACCTTGCTGGGTTAAAGTTGTCAGGAGTTGTTGTTTGACTTTCGGGATGGTGATGGTTGGTAAGCCAAGTGCCGCTAAAGTCGTCATCGTTGTTTTGTCGACGGTTGGGAATTGCCAACGATCCTGGGTGTAGGCGCCACTCTGAGTGTAGAAGTCTGCCACTGTTTGGCTTCGGAAATCCTGATTGCCACTGACGCTCATATACAACATTAACACCAAGGCATTCGGCGTTCGCCGCTGGGCAATTCCAGCAAACTTTAGATCGTCGACGCTCAAGTCAAATTTCCCGGGACAGTATGAATGAACAATTTCATAGGTTTTGATTGGAAGACTTGGCCAACACAGCTGAATTAATCCAGCGATTTCTTCATAGGCTTCATCAACCGAATAAGTGGTTCGGGCCAACGGGATAAATAACGAAATATTCAAGACGTCAGGATCACTGACCACAGCCAAGCCACCGGAATTTCTCAGAAAATAATCAAAATGATTGCTTTTTAACGATTTGAGTCCCAAACTCAGCTTTGGTAAGTGACGATCATTAATGCCCAAGATGAGAGTGGGCTGTTCGGTTGTCCAAAAATGAAGAAAGGGCCGCTGAAATTTATCACAAATTTCAAGTAGGGCATTCGTGTCTGCAAAGCTTGTTAACTTCTCTTCACTTGAATATGTTTGATTAATCACGGTGATTGGAACGTTTGCAAGCTTCATCTCATGTCCTCCATTCAAAATAGCAACTTAATTAATTATAACAGAATCCGCTACCAATATTGAATAAGATCCGTTAAAGGCTTGCAGCCAAACTGATCATTTAAAGATAAAATGGGTGCTAAATTCGGGTTGAGGTTATATAATGTATTAGTTAGGCAAGTAGTAGAGTTAAAGAAGGTGTATTATGGATAATTTGGCAACTGGCGTTCCAGTTCAAATTCATTTAGAGACGAATATTGTGCAAAGTGGCGAGGAATCGAACTTTGTCTTTGATGTCACTGGTCAACTTGTTCAAGTTGGGACCAGCATCTACATTAGATACACTGAGGACGCTGAAGAAGGACCGGTACCAGTCACCATTAAGATCATGGATAACGGTGACATCAAATTAACCCGTTCGGCCACTAACCGTTTGCAATTGTTATTCAGTCAGGGTAAACGGGTTGCTGCGCGTTATCGGACACCCTATGGACTTTTGGACGTTCAGACAGTAACATCTGCGTTGGATGCAGAAATCCTGGATCAACCATTGCGTGGTAAAGTTGGAATTGATTATTTACTATATGCTGGTAATGAACTGTTGGGCAAATACAATATTCGATTGCAATTTACAATTTAATCGAGTATAGTAATTTTTAGACTGTTGTTAGACTGTTGAAAGGACGTGTACCAGTTTGGAATTAGAAGTCTTTAAAGGCCAAAACAAAAACGAACTATCGATGATTGAAGTAGCTCACGCAATCTTAGCAAAACACGGTGACACAATGCCATTTGTGGATTTAGCTAATGAGGTGCAGTCATACTTGGGCGATAGTAACAAAGAGATCCGTGATCGTTTGTCACAATTTTATACAGATCTCAACATTGATGGTAGCTTTATTTCACTTGGTGACAATCTTTGGGGACTACGAACATGGTACCCATACGAATCAATTGATGAAGCGACTGTCCACGCTGAAGAGGATGAAGATCGACCGAAGCGCAAAAAGCGTCGGAAGGTTAATGCCTTCCTTGCTGATGCTTCTGACGATGATGACGTCATTGATTACGATGACGACGACCCAGAAGATCAAGACGATGACGATTTCGTAGAAGACGACGATGGCACCGACGATGACGATAGCAGTGAAGATCTCGGTAAGTACAATAAGGATCTGGCAGACATCGACGACAGTACCGATGATGCTAGTGATGAGGACTTACCAGATGGCATCGAGGGTCAGCTGAATGAATTGAATGATGACGATGATGATGATTCGTTCGGTGATGATGGTGACGACGATGATTACAATTCAAAAGATAATCAATAATTCTTGACTAATTTCCAAAAAGTATGTATTATATTTTTTGGGCTCCTTGAGTTTTCAAGGACATCTGAACGATGATTAATTGTTCCCTATTCACTTATGGATAGGGATTTTTTTATTTGTGATTCCCCGTTGAACTAGTAAGAGGAGAGGATTATATAATGACCAAATATATTTTTGTAACTGGTGGCGTTGTTTCTTCCTTAGGAAAAGGGATTGTTGCAGCTTCACTAGGTCGATTGTTAAAAAATCGCGGATTAAACGTCACAATTCAAAAATTCGATCCATACATTAACGTCGACCCTGGTACGATGAACCCTTACCAACATGGTGAAGTTTTCGTTACCGATGATGGAACCGAAACTGATCTTGATCTTGGCCATTATGAACGATTTATCGACAATAACCTCAATAAGTATTCAAACGTGACGACCGGTAAAATTTATGATGAAGTTTTACGTAAGGAACGTCATGGAGATTATCTTGGCGCAACCGTTCAAGTGATTCCTCACATCACGGGAATGATTAAAGAAAAAATTATGCGGGCCGCCAAAGTGACTGATGCAGAAATTGTGATCACTGAAATTGGTGGAACTGTTGGTGATATTGAAGGGCTGCCATTTTTGGAAGCCATTCGTCAAATGAAGACGGAGGTTGGTGACGAAAACGTCTTTTATGTTCATACAACCTTGATTCCATACTTGCGGGCAGCTGGTGAAATGAAGACAAAGCCAACTCAGCATAGTGTGAAGGAATTGCGCAGTCTGGGAATTCAGCCAAACTTACTGGTTGTCCGTTCGGAAAAGCCAATTACTGATTCGATGCGTAAGAAGATTTCTTTGTTCTGTGACGTTAAGCCACAGGCGGTTGTTGAATCTTTAGATGTGCCAACTCTCTACACGATTCCGCTGAACTTGCAGAAGCAGGGAATGGACCAACAGATTTTGGAACATTTCGGAATTGAGAAGCCAGCTGCCGACATGTCTGACTGGCGTGAATTAGAGCAGCATGTACAGCATTTGAAGCGAACGATCCATATTACCCTGGTAGGTAAGTATGTTGGCCTTCACGACGCTTACATTTCCGTTGCCGAGGCATTGAAGCATGCTGGTTACCGAGTAGATGCAGACATTGATTTGGAAATGTTGGATTCCGAAAAGATTAACGATGACAATGTTGAAGAATTACTCTCATCAGCCGATGGTATTATTGTTCCCGGCGGTTTCGGTGATCGTGGGATTGAAGGCATGATTACTGCGATTCGCTATGCTCGGGAGAAAGACGTGCCATATCTCGGTGTCTGTTTGGGGATGCAAATGGCTTGCGTTGAATTTGCCCGCGATGTTCTTGGGTACAAAGATGCCAATTCAACTGAAATGAATCCGAGAACCAAACATAATGTGATCGATTTGATGGCCGACCAAGAGGACGTTCATGATATGGGTGGGACTCAACGATTGGGTGCTTATCCATGTAAGTTGAAGCCAGGTACAGTGGCTGCCAAAGCTTATGATAATGCCGACGTGATTTCAGAACGCCATCGTCACCGTTATGAGTTTAACAATGCTTATCGTGAGGCAATGGAGAAAAATGGCATGGTGATTTCAGGAACATCACCTGACAATCATTTGGTTGAAGTTGTTGAAATTCCTGCAAACAAGTTCTTCGTTGGTTCTCAATATCATCCAGAATTCATTTCTCGACCAAACCGGCCAGAAGGATTATTCAAGGACTTTGTGGCAGCAGCCAACGACGTTTATCTTGAGAAAAATAAGTAATAAGTCCATTTTTGGGCAAGGGGTTGGGGCGTAATGCCCTGACCCTTTTTCGTAAAGTGCGGGTGTTCAAAGAGAATGGCTTTGGCTTCTTTGATTTAATCCATGAACACCACACACTATCATTGTGTTTCCTGTCACACATTGTATAATTCAACTAAAGGGATTGTATTTTGCAAGCTTTTTCTTTAAGATGTTTCATAGCATTAAAAATGTTCGATTGTAAAAGTGAGGAAAGTTTGATGACTAAATTAATAATAAATGGCGGGAATCGTCTTTCTGGTGAGGTGTCCATTGGCGGTGCTAAGAACAGCACAGTTGCGCTTATTCCGGCCGCCATTTTAGCCGACACACCAGTTAAATTCGATTCGGTTCCAGACATTTTAGATGTTCACAATTTAATGTTGATTTTAAAATCAATGAATGTATCGTCTCAATTTAAGGGCGATGTTTTGTCAATTGATCCGACAAATATTGTCGAAGCACCGCTCCCAAGTAAGGCGATTAAGAGCTTGCGAGCTTCTTACTATTTCATGGGTGCATTGTTGGGGCGTTTTCAACGTGCAACGGTCAGCTTTCCTGGTGGCGATAATATTGGCCCGCGACCGATTGACCAGCATATTAAGGCCTTTAAGGCACTGGGGGCTGAGGTGAGCGATCATGATGGGACTGTGACCATTCAAACGGGTCCAAATGGTCTGCATGGTGCGCAGGTCTTTTTAGATGTGGTTTCTGTTGGAGCAACCATTAATACAATTCTTGCATCTGTTAAAGCACCGGGGACGACGGTGATTGGTAACGCTGCTAAAGAACCGGAAATCATTGATATTGCGACATTTTTAAATAACATGGGCGCAAATATCAGAGGTGCCGGTACCGATGTCATTCGAATTGAAGGGGTGCCAACCCTCCAAGCTCGTAACACCCACACAATTATTCCTGATCGAATTGAAGCTGGTACATATCTTTCCTTGGCCGCAGCAGTTGGGGATGGTGTTTTGATTACGAATATTATTCCAGAACATTTGGAAGCATTTGTGGCAAAATTGGAGGAAATGGGTTGTGATTTAACAGTTTATGAAGACAGCATCTATGTTGGACCTTCACACGACCTGAAGCCGATTCAAGTTAAAGTGATGCCATTTCCGGGATTTGCGACTGATTTGCAGCAGCCGGTGACCCCACTATTATTTAAGGCGAGTGGCAGGAGTATCATCATCGATACCATTTATCCTAAGCGAATCAAGCACATTCACGAACTTAACAAATTAGGCGGTCATATCAAATCAGAAGATACTGATGAGGGTGTAATCGTTGTGGATCCTTCGCCACACTTGACGGGAGCCCACGTTGATGCTGGTGAAATTCGCGCTGGTGCATCATTGGTTATTGCTGGTCTCATGGCAAATGGCACAACTGAAATCTCCCACGCCGAGTACATCTTGCGGGGATATGGGAGTATAGTCGATAAATTGACGTCAATCGGTGCAGATGTCAAACTGGAAGTTGAAGAAAAAGTTTAGGCGAAAGGTTATTGAAACCCGAATTATTTTATGATAAACTAACAAGGTTGACTAATCGATAATCTCTGGGTCATCAGATTGATTCAGGGCAAAGGAGCGATATATTATGAAAAAAGGAATTCATCCAGATTACCACCAAGTTGTATTTCAAGATTCAAGTACCGGATTCAAGTTTATGTCAGGATCAACTAAGACTTCTGACGAAACCATTGAATGGGAAGATGGCAAAACATACCCATTGATCCGGGTTGAAATTTCATCCGACTCTCACCCATTCTACACTGGTAAGCAAAAGTTTACCCAAGCAGATGGTGCTGTGGATCGTTTCAACAAGAAATACGGTCTTACAAACAACTAGACCCAAACAAAAAGGCGGGACACGTTATGTGGCCTGTCTTTTTGTTTGGGCATTTTTCCCTTGAATGTCAAAAATTAGGGAATTTTGTTTATATTTTGCGAGCTTGCCGCATTTCTCGCGTATTATGATAGACCAGTGCTAAATTGATTACCACTAGAATTGCAGTTGAAAGAAAAACGCCAAAATAATCAAAAGACGTTGCAACAACTGAGCCAATCATTGGACCGGCAACGTTGCCCATCGCTTGAAACGACTGGTTCCAACTGAATACCCGACCAGTCACTTGAGGAGGGGTGTTTTTGGCTAAAATGGCTTGCACGGCAGGTAACATTGCGGCGTTGGCAACACCAATGATAAAGCGTAGACCAATCAGCTGCCAAACATTGGTGACAAAGGCCATTGGGACATAAACACTAATTGCTAAAACAAATCCGATGATTAGAATTCGATCGGTTCCAATCCGGTCACCGACTCTCCCTAACAAAGGAGCAGCAAACAGTGTCGCAATTCCTGGAACCGCGGCGACAATTCCGCTGTAAAAGGTTGTGGCCGAGCTGTTATCCATGATTTGCCGAACATATAATGATAAAATTGGTACAATAGAATTGTTTGCAGCCTGAATGATCATGGTCGTGACAAACATGCCAAACACTAATTTGGCATTTGATAATTCGCCCACAACCCCGCGAGTGTTAAGCATTTCTGATTTTGCGGTTGGTTTGAAGTCTTCTTTTACAAAAATGGTTGTGACCAGGAATACCATTACAAATAAGAATCCCGTGATGAAAAAGGTGACCCGGTGCTAAAAATGGAAGCAAGGGTTCCACCTAATAGGGGACCAAAAAGTGCGCCGGAAACATTTCCAGTAACTAACATGCCTAGCGCTTGGCCACTACGTCTCTTCGGGACTTGGGTGGCAATTAGGGCATTCGCATTACTGATATAACCTGAGAACACGCCTTGAAGCAGTCGAAGACCAATTAATTGCCAGACGTTTATCACGAGGCCCATGAAGATGAAGACAATGGCCATTCCTGCAGATGCTCTAATCAGCATCAACTTTCGACCGGTTCGGTCAGCCAGCTTCCCCCAGAATGGAGAAGCCAACGCGGTTACAAAGTAGCTGGCTGCAAATGCCAAGCCACTGTACAAACTGAGTTCATTGTGCGTAAATTTTCCCAGCGAGTCGACGTAAAGTGACAGGAATGGCATGACTTCACTGAAACCAATTCCAGCCATGAACGTGCCAAACCATAACACTCGCAGATTTCGCTGCCAAGAATTCGGTGCTAGATTATTTTCAGCCAATGAGTTGATCACTCCTATTTATCAAAATAAAGTTCGCCATTGGAGGCAAACATGAAAAAAAGTCGTTTCAAACGAATCATTATTAACCTGTTCTTTGTGCTTGTGTTTCTGATTGCACTGGTACTGATCTTTAACCGCCCCATCAAAAATGAAGTGATTAAATCGTATCAGCCCAAAGTGACCCGCCAAATGGTTGAAAAATCTGAAACCAGGCAAAAACAGCAAACCAAGCGTCATTCCAAGAATGTGAGTTATGATTTCAAAAAGGTCAAATCGCTTGATTTTGAAACAGCCTTACGTTCCAGGATGAACACCAACCGATTGGAAGTTGTCGGTGAAATTTTAGTGCCCAAGTCCTCAATCCACCTGCCAATTGGTCTTGGAGTTGCCAATACGACATTAGCTCTGGCAGCTGGGACGATGCGTCAGGATCAAAAAATGGGGCAGGGTAACTATCCATTAGCCGGCCACCATATGGTAAATCGCCATGTGTTATTTGGCCCACTGTACTTCAAAACTAAAGTTGGCGACAATATTTATCTGACTGATTTGAAAAAAGTGTACCATTACCGGGTTTACCGACGAGTTTTCATTGCTGCGACCCGGGTAGATGTGGTCAAGCAGACTAAGAAGGCAATTGTAACATTGATTACGTGTGATGCAACGGGAGCGGGGCGCTTAATGATCCGCGGTAAGCTCGTTAATCAGTACTCTTTGAGTCAAGCGACGCCAAAATTAAAACGAGCCCTTTTGAGGCCCGCCAATCATTAAAGCAAGTTCGCTTTGATGTAATCCAGCCATTTCGGCAACGACTCGGATAACTGTGCATAGGTTCGACCAAATTTATGGTCGTACCACGGATCTGGAATGTCTTTTCCCATTTCATTTGGAAGAATATCCAAGCACAGATGAATTTTAGCCTTATCACTTTCAGGAGCCATTTGCTTCAGATAGTAAATGTTCTGGCTATCCATCCCGATAATCAGGTCAGCCCACTCAAAATCTTTTGTCTCAATCGGCCGAGAAGTCATTCCGGTCCAATCGATACCATGCATTTCAAGTTCGGCTTGTGCGCCTGGATGAGGGGGATTTCCCTGTTCTTCGCTACTGATTCCCGCTGAATCAATGGCAATTTTGTCAGCAAGTCCCGCATCCTTGACCATTTTCTTAAAAATTGCTTCTGCCATTGGCGAACGGCAGATATTTCCCAGACAAACAAATAAAACGTTAGTCATTACTTTAACCTCGTCACCATTTTTATATTAACAATAATGTTACCAACTATTGAGCAAAAGGGCAAACAAATTCATTTTTGAAAGGTATTTACAGACATCTTTGTCAAAGGGTAGTACAATTAAATTAGACTTTTATATGGGGTAATGACACAATGAAGGGCAATTTTATTTTTATCAATACAAATCCGATTTCCAACATGATTCTGTCATCGGGGATTACTGCCGCTGATTTTATTAATGGATTGGACCAACTGCCAGATAATATTATTTTGTTGAACAATGATGAAGAAGATGCAAATGGGTATAATTCTCACTCTAAGTTCAATTTAATATTTGGCTCGTCTGAAATCCGGCAATACCTGCTCAAAAATCCAAGTGGGCCGAAGAAGTTCATCGATTTCGATGATGAAGATAGTGTCAATAATTTGTCACCATACGAGATCGCTGAACTCTTGTATCTTGCGCACTTTGGAACCCCGATGGGTCGCCCATTTTCTTCCAAGTTATTGAACCACTATATTTATCTCACCCAAGATGATCGGACGATTCGATCCTACTATCGACGATTTTCAGATTTCAATCATGTACTGGAAATTGCCGTCAAACGAAATCTTCGCGAAACCCATAATACATTGCGGGTATTTTTGCGGCCGTTGGCAATCAAGGACATCGATAATTCCATTCTCATTGAGCTGATTACCAAGGCCAATGATGGCTTGTTCATTCTATTTGGTTCAATTAGGGAACGAAATCGCACGTATCATATTCCAATTAGAATTTTGAAAAATCCGGATCAAGTCTCAATTATTTTAAGAACCAAGACGATTATTGAGAATACAAATTATGTTGGTGATTTGAGTTACAATTTACAAAATTCCACATGGAAGTTAGAATGGCAAGATCAAGCGGCGGGTGTTTAGCTGGTTGATTTTTTGTTATAATTGACAGTAACTATTCAAAATTGGAGCGTTAAATAATGAAAATGACAATTGGCGAAATTGCTTCAGCGATCAATGCCAAGACCGATAACTTTCCAGATAGTTCCTTAAAACAAGATGTTGAAGGTGTGTGCTTTGATAGCCGCAAGCTTGAACCCGGCCAATTATTTATCCCACTGGCCGGCGATCATGATGGCCACGACTACATAGACTCAGCGATTCATAACGGCGCAGTTGCAACGTTATGGGCTGCTGACAAAGCCGACCGGCTGCCGCTTTCAATCCCAGCATTGGTGGTTAATGATCCATTGACGGCGTTTCAAACCTTAAGCCGATATTATCTTACCAAGATCAACCCACGGGTCATTGCGATTACCGGCAGCAATGGTAAAACAACCACAAAAGACATGATCGCTGCCATCCTTTCAAGCACGTTTCATGTGACCAAGACCCACGATAATTTCAATAATGAAATCGGGGTTCCATACACAATTTTGCAGATGGAGTCCAATACGGAGTTCTTGGTGGTTGAAATGGGGATGGATCGCCCAGGTCAGCTGGATTTCCTATCAAAGTTGGTGCAGCCGGATGTCGCGATCATTACGATGATTGGCGAGGCCCATATCGAATTCTTTGGGACCCGCGCTAAGATTGCTGATGCCAAAATGGAAATCACCCACGGATTGAAATCAGACGGTTTATTCATTTATGATGGCGACGAACCATTGCTGGTGGAACGGGCCAAGGCAGTTTCGACGGCTCAGAATACGTTTGGCCGCGAATCTAATGATGATATTTACGCGACAGAAACTCAAGATAGTCAGTACAGCACATCCTTTAAAGTCAATTTATGGCCGGATATGACGTTTGAAATTCCCATGATTGGTGATTATAACGTCAATAACGCGCTGGCAGCAATGGCGGTCGGTCGGGTGTTCCAAATTTATCCATCAGTGATTCAAAAGAGTTTAACAAAATTTGATCTGACGAAGAATCGAACCCAGTGGCTGGTTGGCAAAGCAGGGGAGAAAATTCTAAGCGATGTCTATAATTCCAATCCAACTGCAGCTAAAGAAGTGCTGACGGCTTTCCAGGAAACACCAACAAAAGGCCGGCGAGTTGCGGTACTGGGTGATATGTTGGAACTTGGCAGTCAGTCAAAGCGGATGCATGCATCGTTAGCCAGCAGTATCGATCCCAGCCAAATTGCGATGGTTTATTTAGTCGGTGATGATATGGCTGCATTATATGATCGATTAAAGCCGGTATTTGCACCGGAAAATTTACATCATTATTCAGCAGATCAACTCGATAAGTTAACTGCCGATCTAACGGCCCAATTAACCGCCGATGATGAGGTTATGTTGAAGGCGAGTCATGGGCTTCATCTAGAGAATGTCGTGGATGGGTTAGTGAAGAAAGAGTAGTGCATATAATCGTCATCGAAAAACAGGTGCGCTTAGTCAAAGCCCCCGACCCAATATTTTGCAAAAGAAGTTGGAAGTTCTAAGTTTAACCGCTTTCGCCACGCCCTTTTCCCTTGCGTATTCCCTACAAACGGTGTAAACTAAAAAAGTTATTTTGTAATAAATGATTTATGGTCAGGCTAATGACCGAACATGAGAAACGGATTTTTCTCTAGTCATTGGCGGAACCTTAATTGTTTCAATAATTAGGAGGAAACATATTTGAAGTTTAGTGAATTAGGATTATCAGACCGCTTACTCTCAGCAATTTCCAGTAGTGGTTTTGAAGAAGCAACTCCCATCCAAGCAGAAACCATTCCGATGGTTCTTAAGGGTCAGGATGTTATTGGTCAGGCACAAACTGGAACGGGTAAGACGGCTGCATTTGGATTACCAATCTTGCAGAAGATTGATTTTGACAATCCCAATGTCCAAGCTCTAATTATTTCACCAACTAGAGAGCTTGCAATTCAGACCCAAGAAGAAATTTATCGACTCGGTAAAGACGAAAAGGCTCGCGTTCAGGTCGTTTATGGTGGGGCAGATATTCGCCGCCAAATCAACGCTTTAAAAGACCATCCACAGATTATTGTGGGAACTCCTGGACGACTCCTTGATCATATCCGTCGTCATACATTGAAGTTAGAGCACATTAAGACTTTGGTTCTTGATGAAGCCGACGAAATGTTAGATATGGGATTCTTAGACGATATTGAAAGTATCATCAAACAAACCCCTGAAGAGAGACAAACACTTTTGTTCTCTGCAACAATGCCTGCTCAAATTAAGCGGGTTGGGGTTCAGTTTATGAAGGATCCCCAACAAGTTAAGATTAAGGCTAAAGAATTAACTACGGACTTAATTGATCAATACTATGTTCGATTGAAAGAATACGAAAAGTTTGACACAATGACGCGTTTCTTTGACGTCCAAGATCCTGAAGTTATCCTTGTCTTCTGTCGGACAAAGCGTCGGGTTGACGAAGTATCAAAAGGATTGGAAGCGCGTGGCTATAAAGCTGCTGGACTTCATGGTGACTTAACTCAAGCTCGCCGTTCTCAGATCATGCAAGAATTTAAGCGTGGCAAAATTGATATTTTAGTTGCGACTGATGTGGCTGCTCGTGGAATTGATATTTCTGGTGTTACCCACGTTTACAACTATGATATTCCGCAGGATCCAGATAGCTATGTTCATCGGGTTGGCCGTACTGGTCGTGCCGGGAAGCATGGTGTTTCAATTACATTTGCAACACCAAATGAAATGGAATACTTACGAGAAATCGAAAAGTTAACCAAAGTGCGCATGTTGCCTTTGAAGCCACCAACAGAACAAGAAGCGTTTGTTGGTCAATTAAATTCAGCAGAATCTGACATTGCTGATTTGATTCAAAAGACGAATACTGATAAGTATCAGAAGATGGCTGACAAGCTTCTTGATGAGTACGAAGCCAGTGATTTAGTTGCTGCCTTATTAAATGATGTGACACGGGATAATGTGAAAGTTAAGATTACCCCTGAACGCCCATTATCACGGCATCATGGTGGTCATGGCCGTAATAGCCATCGCGGTGGTGGTCATTGGGGCGGTTCACGTAACAATCACCGAAATAATGATCGTAACTCAGGCCGTAACCGTAGCAGAAATGGTAGCGGTAATCGTGATCGAGATCGCAATCATGGCGGAAGCAAGAATAGCAGTAAACGTTCAAGCGGCGGTAGCAAACGGCGCTTCACAATTAAAAATTCATAATTGAATGAACTAAAGCAGTTGGAGAACCTTTCCAGCTGCTTTTTTTTAATATCAAATCGGCTGTTCACGGTGGAATCTCGTTTTAATCATGCCCTTTTTGTGGTATTATGTAGTGTAACTTTCTTGATATGTGAGGGATTTTTGATGATTGCTGGAATTGGAATTGATATTACTGAAATGGATAGAATCAAGGGTGCAGTTGAGAAAAATCATCATTTCATTAACCGGGTATTGACGGAGGCTGAAATTCAGCAATTGGATTTGTTGTCTGAAAAGCGACGTTATGAGTATATCGCTGGTCGCTTTTCTGCAAAAGAATCATATTCCAAAGCATATGGTTCCGGTCTGGGCAAAAAAGTTCGGTTTCAAGACTTAGCAATTCTCAACAATCAAGACGGTAAACCAATCGTTTATACTCATCCATTTGACGGAAATGCGTTTGTGTCGATATCTCATACCGACAGTATGGTAATAACCCAAGTTATTTTAGAGAATAGGTGATGAGGTCATGGTAGTCGGGACTTTAAGAAACGCGCAACTGGTGATTAATCAACAAGCTATATTTGAGAATGTTAATAATGCTAGGCAGCATACGGACAAGGGAACGGATCTATTTGTTGTTCTAAAGGCGAACGGATACGGCCATGGCGCAATTCAAGTAGCTAGAATCGCAGAAAAAGCCGGTGCCGCTGGTTTCTGTGTTGCCTTACTAGATGAAGCCCTTGCGCTTCGAAATGCCGGTTTCAACGAGCCAATCCTCGTATTAGGTATTACGGATCCAGAATTTGCAGCGATTGCTCGTGACTATCACATTTCGTTGACAGTCAGTTCTACGGAGTGGTTAAAATCAGCAGCAATTACTTTAGAACAAGTGCCAAGTGAAGTGCTGCTGAATGTTCACTTGGCGTTGGATACCGGAATGGGTCGACTCGGATTTCAATCCGCTGACGAACTAAAAGCAGCCATTCGGGTGTTAACGGATTTGCATGATGTGATGAATTTTGAAGGGATCTTTACGCACTTTGCGACTGCTGACAGTCTGGATAACGATTACTTTAATTATCAGTACGATAATTTCAATAAGTTGATGGCCGTTGTGGCTAAACGTCCCAAGTACGTTCATGTTGCTAATTCTGCAACTAGTTTGTGGCATAAAGCCTGTGACGGGAATATGATCCGGTTTGGGATAACGACCTATGGCTTGAACCCATCTGGAACTGATATTACTCAACTTCCTTATCAGATTCACCCAGCCTTATCATTGCAAGCTGGTTTAATTTATGTGAAGCTTGTCAAAAAGGGCCGGTCAATTGGGTATGGTGCCACTTATACTGCACAAGATGACGAATGGATTGGCACAGTGCCAGTGGGTTATGCGGATGGTATCCCTAGAAAGCTGCAGGGCTTTTCCGTTTTAGTTGATGGCCAGTGGTGCCCAATTGTTGGCCGGGTTTGCATGGATCAATTTATGATTAAGTTACCAAAGTCTTATGAATATGGAACACCAGTCACAATCATTGGTTATTCCGGCGACAAGCAAATTACTGTCGACGATGTTGCCAAGTATCTTGGGACGATCAGTTACGAAGTGATTTGTGGCTTTAGTAACCGTCTTAAGAGAAAATATGTGTAACGTTACTGTTTTCTGATGAGTTTCATGGTATATTAGAACGTGAAGTAATCTGAGATATAGGGGAAATTACGATGGATAAAGCAACTAATCAAAGGCATTTTTCAGTTATGATCAATGATCGAATTGCAAATCGTTTGGAGCAATTTTGTTCAACAGTTGGCCTATCCGAGAGTGCAGTCGTTGAGGTTGCAATCAATTACTTTTTTGACGACCCGCAAGTCATCAACGGATTAATGAAAGGTTATCGTGAAATGGCTAGTTTGAACCGGGAAATTAGTCATGATTTTTCTTGTTGTGAAGAAGACGCTGATGTTCATTTGACTCAGTATCGTCAAGGATTGCAAAATTTCCATTAGTTTGATTGATGACGATGGGAGGTGCAAGGGTGAGTGACACGATATTTAAGCGTGGAGACATTTTCTACGCAGATCTTTCACCTGTAATTGGTTCCGAGCAGGGAGGCATGCGACCTGTCCTGATTATTCAAAATGACATTGGTAATCATTACAGTCCAACCGTCATTGTTGCCGCAATTACTGCCAGAATTTCAAAACCAAAGATGCCAACCCATGTTGGGATTACGGTGAGCGATGGCATTGAGCGAGACTCTGTTATCTTACTGGAGCAAATCAGAACAATTGATAAGCAACGGTTGAGAGACAAGGTAACACACCTCGATAATGCGAAGATGAATAAGGTCGATAAAGCAATCAAAATCAGTCTCGGAATGATTAAGAATTAGTGAGAGATCGATACATAGAATAAAACGTAAGGAAACGCAATAATTTATGGTGTTTCTATAAGAGCTTCCGTTTAGGATCCTAATCTTGGATGCTAGACGAGAGCTCTTATAATTTTTCTCAATCAGTAATTGTGAGTGTAAATTACATTCATCATTTAAAAAAAGGCTCAAACAGTTGATCCACCAGATAAGCAAAAAGCAGTGCATTTCAAAATCAGAATGCACTGCTTTTTCACTTAAGTTCAAAGCATCTATCTCAGTCTTTGGATCTGAATGAATTATCAGGTCATATCAGGAAATTATTTATTTTCTTCCTTCAAGTTTTCAACTTCTGGAACACGGAATTCTTTCCGTTCCAATGCTGCAATAATCCGATTAAGTCGATCTTGATCAACTTCTGCGGGGAGGGTGAACATAATTCGATGAACGAGTTCGCCTTCTTGGGCATCCAATGAAATGACACTGGCAATGTTGGTGTATTTAGTGATAATTTTGGCAATTTCTTCCAAATCACCCCGTTCACCACTGGAAACGACGGTTAAGACATAGCTCCCAATATTGACATTCCAAGATTGAGAAAGCATATCGAGAAGCCGGGTATGAGTCAAAATACCGTAAAAGTTATTTCGATCATCTAAAACCGCGATGTATGGTAAATCTTTGATTGAGAAGAAGACTTGGAAAAAGGCCGAATTAACGTTAACAAATTTTGTTGCATTCTTTAATAACGTTGTAACGGGTAGTGACATGTCACCACCGCGTGATTTATGACGGTAAATATGCATTTTATAAATGTTGCCACGGAAGATTGTACCCGTTTCATCCAAGATTGGCACACAACGATAACCAGAATCTTCAAGCGTTTTGAGCGCTTCCTCCAAGGTTGCGTCCTCTTTAACAGTTACTAATCGTTCCTTGGGCTTCACAAGTGTTTTTAATAACATTTTTATTCCTCCAACTTAACCTGTATACGTTCATAATAACATACGCGCTTTTAGAAAAGTACCTTTACCAACGATCATTCTCACCAATATTTAAAATAATGAGAAAAGTAATAAAAAATGACCAAGGCAAAATGAATTACCCTAGTCATTTGTTTGAATATAAGTTAATGAAGACTTGGAATTGAAGTCATCTCAATGGTGGTTACTTTTTCAAGTTAGCCATACCACTAGTAAGGGTTTCTTTCAAAGTCTTTGCGGATGCTTGCATCTTGGCTTCTTCGTCATCGTTTAGTGGGACTTCAACGACGCTGGCGATGCCTGAACCGTTAACAACGGCAGGTGAACCAATATACAAGTCATGAAGGCCATATTCGCCATCAACAGGTGCACCGACAGGAAGGACCGTGTTTTCGTCGTGTAAGATGGCTTTGGAGATTCGCATCAAAGCAGTCGCAACACCGTAGAAAGTAGCACCTTTGCGGTTGATGATTTCGTATGCCTTGTTACGAACATCGTCTTCGATCTTCGTTAAATCATCGGTTGATAATCCAGCACGCTTGGCAGCAGTTAAGAATGGTTCGCCACCAACTCGGGCTGCAGAATAAGCGGCAAATTCTGAATCACCATGTTCACCCATAATGTAGGCATCAACTGATTGGGGGTTAAGGTTGAGCTTTTTAGCCAACGCAACTTGAAGACGGGTCGTATCCAATGAAGTTCCACTTCCGAATACGCGGTCCTTTGGAAAGCCAGAGAACTGTTGAGCGGCATAAGTCAAAATGTCAACTGGGTTTGCGGCAACCAAAATGATTCCCTTAAATCCTGAATCAACCAATGGCTTGATGATGGCTTGCATGATCTTTAAGTTCTTGTTAACAAGATCCAAACGAGTCTCACCCGGCTTCTGTGGGGCACCGGCAGTAATAACTGCTAAGTCGGCATCGGCACAGTCCTTGTAATCACCTGAATAGATATTCTTTGGGGCAGTGAACACTTGAGCATCTTCAAGATCAAGTGCGTCGCCTTCAGTACGTTTCTTGATAACATCAACGATTACAAAATCTTCGGCAAGTCCCTGTTGCATCATTGCAAATGCGTATGATGAACCAACAGCGCCATCACCAATTAATGCAACTTTTTGACGGTTCTGAGCCAAACAAATCATCTCCAAAATTTATTTTTTCATACTACAAAAGTATACCATGCAAAAGTTTATTCGTTCAGACATTTTTTCACATTTTGAAATGTTTTTTCAGAAAATAGGTTTTGAGCATTTGCAAGGCTGAATATGATATAATTGTCGCGTTAAGTTAAATCTAACAACAGCTGAACGGATCTTGTTCAGCCTTTTGTGTTGGAAGAAATGTGAGGAAAAAAGAATGAAAATGATCGTCGGCTTAGGCAACATTGGCCCTCAGTATGATCGGACCAGACACAATACAGGATTCATGGTGGTTGAACAATTTGCCCAAAGCCATGATATTAACATTAAAACCAGGAAAATGAATGCCAAGTACGGATCTGGCTTCATTAACAGTGAAAAGGTGATTGTCGTTGAACCAACGACTTTTATGAATGATTCCGGAATTGCCGTGAAACCGTTGATGGACTATTTTGATATCCCAGTCGAGAACGTTGCAATCGTGCATGATGATATGGATTTGCCGGTTGGAAAGATCCGCGTTAAAGATAAGGGGTCCGCTGGCGGTCATAACGGAATTAAGAGTATCATTGCCAATTTGGGAACCGAGAATTTTACTCGCGTGCGGGTTGGAACTGGGCATCCTGACAAAGCCAATAGTGTTGTTAACTACGTTTTGGGGCGCTTTAATAAGGATCAAGTCCCTGTATTCAAACAGGCCGCTGATCATGCAGTAAATGCATTAGACGACTGGGTAGACGGCCTTTCGATTTCTGAACTCGAAAATCGTTATAACTAGTGAAAGGACGATTGATTTGCGATTAGATCAATTATTAACGAAGATTCCCCAGTACGCTGAGATTATCTCGGGCCTAAAACCGGAGAGTCGGCAGCTGGTCACTGGAATTGGCGGATCTGCCCGGACAATTTTAATGAACAATTTAATTAACTCAACGCAGCGGCCGATCATAGTGGTCGTCGACACGCTTTTTCATGCTGACCAATTGGTGAATGATTTAGCAAATATTATTGATGATGATCAATTGTTCGAATTCCCGGTTGAAGAAATGGGAGCTGCCGAACTTGCCACCAGTTCTCCTGAATATAAATCACAACGCGTGCTGGCATTAAATAAACTGGCAAGTGGCGAACCAGCAATCATCGTGACGTCGGTCTCTGGAATTCGCAGATTGGTGCCATCCAAGTCACAATTTCTGAAAGCTAATTTAACGATTGACATGGATTCTGAATATGACCTTGAAAAGATTAAATTGCAACTTCATCAAATGGGTTATGTTTTTCAAAAATTGGTTGCCGCTCCGGGTGACTTTTCGATTCGGGGATCAATTTTAGATATCTTCCCACTTAACCATCAGGATCCTGTTCGAATCGACTTTTTCGATACCGAAGTTGACTCGATGAGAACCTTTGATGTGTCCAATCAGCGGAGTATCAAGACCATCAAGCGAATTGAGATATTACCGGCGACAGACTTGTTGATGGACAATGAACAGCGGCAGCAAGTCGTTACGCAGTTACGGCAGCGGCTGGCCACCGAGCAGAAGAAATTAGATGAAGCCCAGGCAAAAAAGCTGGCCGATCATTTGGAGCCGCAGATTGTGGATTTGGAAAATGGGCTCAGAGATCCCCGGTTATTATTATTTGCGGATACGATTTACGATCATAATTATTCATTGATTGACTACTTGGATGATAACGGGATCGTCGTGTTTGATGATTATTCTAGGATTACAGATGCCGTTGCGCAACTTGGCAGTGATGATGACGAATGGTTGGCAGATAAGATTAAACACGCTGAGGTTCTAAAAGGGACCAGCTACACCAATGATTTTAAAAATGTGTTCAAAAAGAACCAACATGCGACGCTCATTTTGTCATTGTTTCAAAAGGGCTTGGGCCACATGCGGTTAAGCACGATTGAAGATATTACTGTCCGGCCAATGCAACAGTTCTTTTCTCAAATGCCGATGTTACGTACCGAAATTAAACGTTGGCAGAAACAAGACACAACCGTCATTATCATGGTTCAAGAAGAAAAGCGGCTGCAAAAAGTTGCCCAAACACTTTCAGATTTCGAAATCCAAGCCACCGAAACCGATCAGGACCACTTATTGGCCCACAAAGTTCAATTGATTTCAGGCAACTTAGATAACGGGTTTGAATTACCGATTTCAAATCTGGTGATTATTACTGAAAAAGAGATGTTCGGTACGGTCGTCAAAAAGCGGCCGCGGCAAACGACGTTTAATAATGCCGAACGAATTAAAAGCTATACGGACCTCAAGCCTGGCGACTATGTTGTTCATGTGAACCACGGGATTGGCCGCTATGAGGGTATGAAAACCATGGAGGTCGATGGCAAGCACCAGGATTACATGACCATTTCTTATCGGGACAGCGCAAAACTCTTTATTCCGGTAACGCAACTAAACTTAATTCAAAAATACGTCTCATCTGAGGACAAGCATCCTCGAATTAATAAGTTGGGTGGCGGTGAATGGGCCAAGACCAAGCGTAAAGTTGCTTCAAAAATTGAAGATATCGCTGATGACCTAATTGAACTGTATGCCAAACGGGGATCGGAAAAGGGTTATGCTTACCCGCCCGACGATTCGCTTCAAGCTGAATTTGAGGCAAGCTTTCCGTATACCGAAACCCCTGACCAACTGCGGAGTGCAACTGAAATCAAGCGTGATATGGAGCGTCAACACCCGATGGATCGATTGTTAGTTGGCGATGTTGGTTATGGGAAAACCGAAGTGGCATTACGAGCTGCCTTTAAAGCGATCGAAGTCGGCAAACAAGTTGCTTTTTTAGTGCCAACGACAATTTTGGCTCAGCAACATTACGAGACCATGCTTGACCGCTTTGGGGACTATCCGATTACAGTGCGGGTGCTGTCTCGATTTCAGACGACGGCCCAAGTGAAAGAAACTTTGGCTGGTTTAAAGAATGGTACCGTTGATGTGGTTGTCGGCACCCACCGACTGCTGTCTAAGGATGTCCATTTTAATGATCTGGGGTTATTAATTATTGATGAGGAACAACGGTTTGGCGTTAAACATAAGGAACGGATCAAAGAGATGCGTTCTGATGTTGACGTTTTGACACTCACTGCTACGCCAATTCCGAGAACTTTGAACATGTCGATGATGGGCGTTCGGGATTTGTCGGTCATTGAAACGCCCCCGTCTAACCGTTATCCGATTCAAACATATGTCATTGAGCAGAATGCCGGAACCATTCGTGAAGCAATCGAACGGGAAATGTCTCGGGGCGGTCAGGTCTTTTACCTTCACAATCGAGTGGAGGATATTGAACGAACGGTTGAACAAATCAGTGCGTTGGTGCCTGAAGCCAGGGTTGGCTATATTCATGGTCAAATGTCTGAAAACCAAATGGAAGATATTTTGTATGACTTCATTAATGATGAGTACGACGTCCTGGTTACGACAACAATTATTGAAACGGGAGTCGATATTCCTAATGTCAACACCTTGTTCGTGGAAAACGCCGATCGAATGGGCTTATCTCAGCTTTATCAACTGCGGGGCAGAATTGGCCGGAGCAGCCGGGGGGCTTATGCATACTTTATGTACAAGCCCAATAAAGTGTTAACAGAGATTGGTGAGAAGCGGCTTGAAGCCATTCGGGACTTCACTGAGTTGGGGTCCGGCTTCAAAATTGCGATGCGAGATCTGTCCATTCGTGGAGCAGGCAACTTGCTTGGAAAGCAACAGCACGGGTTCGTTGACTCTGTTGGTTATGATTTATATACCCAAATGTTGTCTGACGCGGTTGCCAAAAAACGAGGCAAGAATTTTGAATATAAAACCGATGCCACAATTGAGCTGGACCTCGAAGCTTATCTTCCAAGTGATTATATTGAAGATAATCAGCAAAAAATTGAAATCTATAAGCGGATTCGCCAAATCGAAAACCAGGATCAATTGAACGAAGTGAAGGATGACTTAGTGGATCGTTTTGGTGACTACAACGAAGTCGTTGGCAACCTATTAGATATCGCAGAGCTGAAGATGTATGCAGATTATGCCTTAGTTAAGAAGATTCATCAGGCTGCGCCAAAAGTGACGATCACCTTTTCTCCACGGGCGAATGCGGCATTTGAAAGTAAGGAATTACTGGAAGCAATTTCCAAAACTAAGTTCCGAGCAACGATCAATACAGAGAATGATCAATATGTGATTCAATTGATAGTCCAGCCGAACATGAAGAATTGGTTGGCGCAAATGATTTCGCTGGTGAAGCAGCTCACCGAAACCCGCCATGCACATTATGCGGCGAAGGTAAAAGCGGATGAAAAATAAATCCAAGAGAAAACAAGTATTGGCAGGAACGCTACTGCTTACCGTTGCTTCCTTCGTCGCCAAGTTATTAAGTGCCGTGTATCGAATCCCCTTTCAAAATATGGTTGGAAACATTGGTTTTTATGTCTACCAACAAATTTACCCGATTTATGGAATTGGGATGACGTTTGCACTGACGGGGTTGCCGGTTTTTATATCTAAATTAGTGGCGGATACCCCCGATCCAAATGATCAAATTGCGCTCGTGCAGCGTATTCAGACTGTTTTAGTGGTGATTTGTGGATTTATCTTTTGTATCCTACAATTTGGGGCTGGAATTGTGTCCCATGCCATGGCTGATAATCAATTACAGCCCGTTATTCGGGCGGTTAGTTGGATGTTTCTGTTAATTCCATTTCTTTCTAGCTGGCGGGGTTATTTCCAGGGTAAATTGAATATGAAGCCGACCGCGTATTCTCAAGTTGTTGAACAAGTCATCCGAGTAACAGTCATTTTGGCCGTGGCATTTTGGGCCGCCCGAAGTTTAGTTAACCCATATAAAATGGGGACGATTGCAATGCTTTCAGCACCGATTGCCGGGTTGGCTGCCCTGATGATTGTGAGGAGCTGGGTGAAAAAAATCGATGTTCCCAGGCCGATCAAACCAGATCAGACAGCTCATTTATTACATCGAATATTGTTGGAAGGCGGTACGATTTGCCTAGTCACGGCCGTGATGTTACTGCTCCAATTGGTCGATTCGTTTACCCTGGTGTCAGGGTTGCGGGATATTGGCTATTCGCTGGCGCATGCACAGAATTTGAAAGGGATTTATGATCGTTCTCAGACATTGGTTCAAATGGGGCTGGTAGTCAGTACTGCTTCTGTGACTGCGGTAATGCCTAGCTTGGCAGTCGCCAACAAGAAGACCCAGGATGTAACTTTTGGGCACATTGCAACGACTAGTTTTCGCGTTAATTTTGCGTTATCGCTTGCGATGAGTGTGGGGTTATTTGTGTTAATGCCCCAAATTAACACACTGCTATTTTCAAGTGGGAAACTTAATTTGACAATCAGCGTCTATTGCCTAAGTATTGTGTTTGCGAGCATGTTGTTTGTTGCCAATACGATTCTCCAGAGCAAGAATATTTATACCCCGGTCATGGTAGCAATTATCATTGGGTTTCTCTTCAAGATTCTGACCAACCGGTTAGCGGTGGACCACTTTGGCATCATTGGGTCGAGTTATTCAACTGTCGCGAGCCTGATAATCATGTTGGTTGTTCTGATGACGATGACCAGTCATGAATTGCGGAAATTATTTTCTGAACAACAGTTTGGAAAATTGGTCCTGATCTTAATTGTAATGGCTGCCAGCGTTTGGCTGGTTGCAACCGGGGTCAATTTGGCGGATCTGGTTAAGAATAGTCGTCTGGAATCGTTTGTAATTACGGTGATCTGTGTGCCGCTTGGAATAGGAATCTTTTTCATCGGTTGCAAATGGCTGAATGTTTTTACATTACGTGAATGGCTGACAATCCCAATGGTTAGCCGATTCATCAAAATTAAAGGAGCAAATTCTAATGAGAATTGATAAATTTCTGAAAGTTTCCAGAATCATCAAGCGCCGTTCTGTCGCCAAAGAGATTGCTGACAAGGGTCGGATCTTGATCAACGGTAAAGTCGCTAAATCATCCTCTGATGTGAAGTCTAACGACGAAGTCACCATTAAGTTTGGTAACAAAACATTAACGATTTTAGTTAAAGAGTTACTTGATACAACTAAAAAAGATGATGCTCAACGAATGTATGAGATTACCTCAGAAAAGTATGAACGCGATTACAAAAACGAATAATTAAATTAATAAACCTCCGGAATTGCATGGACAAATTGTATATTGTTGGTATAATTTATTCATAGAATGTGTGATTAAATCGGGGGATTTAGTATGACATCAGAACATGGCAAAATTAAAAAGTTGGAAAACGACTTCACCAAACGCCGCGAAATTGAAATGAGTCAAAATCAGGCCGTGACAATGTTGAGCAATCGACGTAAGAAACGGGCATTGATGATTATTGGAATTTTTTCTTTATTCGTAATTGTTTTTGCCGTGCAAATTGTTCGTGCCAAAGTGAATTACGCTGATGTCAATGTTCAAATCACTCGCCAAGAAAAGAAATATCAACATCAAAAGGCGATTAGCAAAGTGTTGCATGCTAAGGTCGCTCAGTTAAATGATAAGAGTTACGTGGAAAAAATTATTCGCGATCGCTATTATTACACTAAACCTGGGGAAACGGTATACAGTTTCCCCAATCAAGCGCCTAAAGATGTTAACGATGACGATGCAGAATGACCTTTAACCGGCTGAACAAAACCATTGTTTTGATCACAGCCGGTTTGTTGTGTCTTTGGTAATTTTGATGAATTGCTTTGAGCAGGCAGGCCTAAATTGTTTGCACGACTGAAAGCAAAATATGCTATACTTGAAACACTATCACAGTAGGAGGAACATATTTTTACATGGCAATTGAAGTTGGGGAAAAAGTAACTGGAAAAGTTTCAGGAATTACAAATTTTGGTGCATTTATTGATTTAGGTGACCATCGAACTGGATTAGTCCATATTAGTGAGGTTTCCGACGGATTTGTTAAAGATATTCATGATGTATTAAAAGTTGGCGATGAGGTAACTGTTAAAGTCCTTAAAATTGATGGCAATAAGATCAGCCTTTCAATTCGTAAAGCTTCTGAATCACATCATGCAGAGCCATCTCACGGTGAACATCAACGTCACGAATCACATGAAAGCCATGACAATCACGAGCGCCGTGGTGGTCATTCACATAATAATTCAAATCATAATGCCCATTCGAGCAATCATCCAGAAAGTTTTGACGATATGATGTCTGGATTCCTTAAGGAAAGTGAAGATCGTCTGTCAACTCTTCGAAAGAACACTGAAGGTAAGCGTGGTGGCCGTGGTGGCCGTCGCAGCTAAGTTATTTAAGAGTTGAGCGGTCAATCATGATCGAATTTCCCGAATGATGAAGATTGACCAGTAATTGATCGTTGAATAACAAAGGGGACTGGAATCCAGACGAAAGTGTGGTCCAGTTCCTTTGTTATTGACAGGAGGTTTTTGTGGATCTGCAAGAAAAGTTTAGTCGAATAGTTTCTCAAAACCACTGGTGGCAGCCGGGGCAACCGGTGGTCATTGCCGTATCAACGGGTGTCGATTCCATGACTTTACTTCATTTGATTGCGGGGTTAACGAATGGCCAGCCGAAAATAATTGTTGCTTATGTTGATCACCAACTGCGGCCCGCCAGTAAACGGGAAACAGCCTTTATTCATCAGTTTTGCAAAGCACATGGTATCGCGTTGGCCGCCACTAAATGGCCAATGTCTGAGCACCCAAATAATGGAATTGAGGCCGCAGCCAGAACGTTTCGGTATCATTTTTTTAAACGGGTCTTGAAAGAATACCACGCCAACGTTTTGTTAACCGCACATCATGGCGATGACTTAGTCGAAACAGTCATCATGAAGCTGATCCGAGGTGGGCAATTGGAATCCCTGATTGGTATCTCTTCCACCCGGCCTTTTGCTACGGGGATGATTATTCGGCCACTGTTGCCGTTTAGCAAAATGACTATCCGAGATTTTGCTGTTGCCCACCACATCCAATGGTTTGAAGACAAAACCAATAGTCAGTTGACTGTACAAAGAAATCGGATCCGCCATCAGGTTGTGCCGCTGTTAAAAAAAGAGAATCCACAATTGTTGATGCACGTGTTGGATTATTCAAATCAGCTGCAAACGACGATTCAGTCACTCAATGAATTACTGAGCCGACAAGTTGACCAGGTTTGCGTATTTGGTGATCAACAAGTAAGCATTGCACTTCAAAAGTTGAGAAACGATTCTGACAATGTTAGAATTTCGGTGATCAAAATGATCCTGTTGGACCGACTTCAGATTGAGGATGTTTCGGTCAAACAGCTTCAAAATATTTTGAAGTTGATTGATAATCCTAAGAAGCCCCAGGGCGAGATTGATCTCGCAAATCAGTGGCGGGCAGTCAAGCGGTATCAACAGTTAATAATTACTAAAAAAAGCCTAAATCCAGCGACAAATTGTGAAAACAAAACTGGATTTATGGTAATATTAGATCGTTGGTATTCAATTGGAACCGGTTATCAATTTGGCATCTTCTCTAGTCGCCCTGAGAATCAGCAACAAAAAATCACCGAGTTTCGATTGTCTCGGATCGATTTACCACTGAATATCGCTTCTCCGAGGCCCGGTGATAGGCTTCAGCTGAAGGGTGGCGGCAGCCAAAAAGTGAGCAGAGTTTTGATTAATGCCAAGGTGCCCAATGAAGTGCGTGAACGTGTCAGGTTATTACAAACTTCACAACACCAAACTTTAGCTGTCCTTGGCGTCAAAAGTGTTTCAATTACCCAATCCATCGAAAATGGACAAACATTATACTTAGTTGAAAAAGGTCAAATTAACTTTTTAAAGGGAAAAGGAATTAAAAATGGATAACGATATCTTAAAAGTTTTATACAGTCAGGAACAGATTAGCGAAGCCTGTCATCGACTTGGCAAGCAGATTCAACAAGAATATCAGGGTAAATTTCCAGTTGTCATTGGCGTGTTGAAGGGTGCCACGTTCTTTATGACTGACATAGTCCGAGCAGCCGATACATACATGCAAATTGATTTTATCGATGTATCCAGTTATCATGGCGGAACGGAATCATCTGGGGATGTCGAGCTGATTACGGATATCAACACGGATGTTTCAGGCCGAGACGTTGTGATCGTTGAAGATATCGTTGATACAGGGCAGACACTTAAGTTCCTTTTGGACACACTAAAAGCTCGCGGGGCAAGTACCATTAAGGTCTGTTCGTTGTTGGATAAGCCTGCCAGACGAACAGTTGACGCCCATGCCGATTACATTGGTTTTGAGGTTCCAAATGAATTCGTGGTGGGTTATGGTTTGGATTATGATGAGAAGTATCGTAACCTTCCATACATTGGTGTCTTGAAGCCAGAAATTTATACAAACAATTAATGGTCAAAAAAGGTCAATTGTGGTAGTATCTTGACTATCAACATGAAATAATATTTTTGAGGAGGACGTTGATGAACTCGAATAAAAATGGGCTTTTCCGAAATAGCCTGTTTTACATTGTCATATTCTTATTGGTAATGGGTGTCTTTTACTTCTTTAGTGGCAGTAATAACAACAATACTCAGTCACAAGAGATTCAATCCAGCCAATTTGTTAAGAATTTAAAAGATGACAAAGTAAAAAGCTTTTCAATTCAGCCTTCAGGTGGCGTCTATAAGATTACAGGAACTTATAGACAAGGCCAAAAGGCAAAGGTCGCCACTGGATTTTTGATTGGTGGTAACCAAAGTCAATCGAAAGAAGTTACGAAGTTTTCCACAACAGTTCTCGAGAATAACTCCTCAATTGCTGAAATTACCAAGGCATCACAGGCTAACAATGTCAAAATGAACGCTAAGCCAGAGGAATCCAGCGGTTTCTGGGTTAATCTTTTAGTTTACGTTTTACCACTACTATTGTTTGTTTGGTTCTTCTACATGATGATGGGCCGAGCAGGTGGCCAAGGCGGTGGCAACAACGGTGTGATGAAGTTTGGCAAGTCTAAGGCCAAACCTGCCGATAGTAAGCAAAACAAGGTTCGTTTCTCGGATGTTGCAGGTGAAGAGGAAGAGAAACAAGAGCTTGTCGAAGTTGTTGAATTCTTAAAAGATCCACGTAAATTCACAACTTTGGGAGCTACCATTCCTCATGGTGTGTTACTTGAGGGGCCTCCTGGTACTGGTAAAACATTGCTGGCCAAAGCCGTTGCTGGTGAAGCCGGCGTGCCGTTCTACTCAATCTCTGGTTCTGATTTCGTTGAAATGTTTGTTGGTGTTGGTGCCAGCCGTGTTCGTGACTTGTTCGATCAAGCCAAGAAAGCTGCTCCAGCCATCATCTTCATTGATGAAATTGATGCCGTAGGCCGACGTCGTGGTGCCGGTATGGGTGGTGGTCACGATGAACGTGAACAAACCCTTAACCAATTACTGGTTGAAATGGATGGTTTTAGCGGTAACGAAGGAGTTATTGTTATTGCCGCTACCAACCGTGCCGATGTTTTGGATCCAGCTTTAACCCGTCCTGGTCGTTTTGATCGGAAGATTCTGGTTGGTCGACCTGATATTAATGGCCGTGAAGCTATTTTGAAGGTCCATTCTAATAACAAACCTTTGGCAAATGATGTTGATCTCCATGAGATCGCTAAACAAACTCCCGGATTCGTTGGTGCCGATTTGGCTAACTTATTGAACGAAGCTGCGCTGCTTGCCGCTCGTCGTAATAAGTCGCAAATTGATGCCAGTGATATCGATGAAGCCGAGGATCGGGTCATTGCCGGTCCTGCCAAGCGGAATCGAGTCATTTCGAAAGAAGAACGAGAAACCGTTGCTTATCATGAGGCTGGTCATACAGTTGTTGGCTTAGTCTTGAATGACGCACGGGTTGTTCATAAAGTAACAATTGTCCCTCGTGGTCGTGCTGGCGGTTATGCCATCATGCTGCCTCGAGAAGATCAACAGTTGATGTCTAAGAAGGATGCCATGGAACAGATGGCTGGTTTAATGGGTGGTCGTGCTGCTGAAGAAATTATCTTCAAATCACAATCATCTGGTGCTTCTAATGACTTTGAACAAGCGACTAATATTGCTCGGGCAATGGTGACCCAGTATGGGATGAGTAAACGATTAGGGCCAGTTCAATTGGAAAATCCTGCACAGGATACCTATGGCCCTCGTTATTCTCAAGCAACCGCTGCGGCCGTTGATGATGAAGTTCGTCGATTGACTAATGAAGCCCATGAAACGGCTACTAAGATTATTGATGAACATCGTGATAAGCATAAGATTATTGCTGAAGCTCTTTTGAAGTACGAAACGTTGGATGAGAAACAGATTTTGTCTCTCTGGAACACTGGTAAAATGCCTGAAAGTTCTAAGACCAATGATTTCCCAAGCGAACGAGCAGCTACTTTTGAAGAAGCTAAACGAGAATTGGAACGTAAGGAAGCAGAACGTCAAGCTCAAATGGAAAAGGATCATACTCAAGGTGAATCATCATCTTCTGATGGCACTCAACCAAATGACACCAGTAATGCTTCTCAGCCAGACAGTTCAAGCCAAAGCGATAGTCAACACCATGATGACAATAACGAATAATTAAATATCAAAATGAGTTTAGGATGGTTGACATCTCTAAGCTCGTTTTTATTATGACGGGAGTGTATTTTATTGGACGATTATTTAGTTAAGGCAACATCAACGGATGGCCTTTTTAGAGCATATGCTGTAAATGCCAAGCAAACGGTCGCAACGGCCCAAAAGGATCATCATACCTCTGCGGTTTCCTCAGTTGTCTTAGGGAGGGTATTGATTGCCACAACCATGTTGGCAACCTCGGTCAACAAAAATGATGAAGCGATCACCGCAAAGATTAATGGTAAGGGAATGACAGGTGAGATTGTTGCAGATTCAGATGCCGATGGTCATGTAAAGGGCTTCATGCACAATCCACAGGTTCCGGTCACCAATGATGCTGGTCAGGCAATGACTATCGGCGAGGCCGTTGGAACGGACGGCTTTGTGGAAGTTACCCGTACTTCTGAAGGTGAAGATCCCTATACCAGCTCAGTAACGTTAACTTCTGGGGAAATTGGTGATGATTTTACGTATTACCTGGCACAATCCGAACAAGTCCCCTCTGCAGTTGGCGTTTCAGTGACGATTGATCAAAAGGGTGGAATTGAGACAGCTGGTGGTTATCTCATTCAAGTACTTCCGGGTGCCAAGGATGAAGCTATCACAAAGATTGTTAATCGGATCAATGCATTACCAGCAATTTCTGAAATATTAAAGACAGATGAATTGCCTGAATCTATCTTGGAACACATCTTTGGTAAGGGGAATCTTCATTTCTTGAACAAGATGCCAGTTGAATTTTATTGTAATTGTTCAAAAGTTAAATTTGGCCGCGATCTTGAGGGGCTCCCGGTGCCTCAACTTGAAACCATGCTCAAAGAAGACAAGGGAACTGATGTCACCTGCAATTTCTGTCAATCCAAATATCACTACAATGAAGATGAACTGGCAACGATAATTGCCGCTGCAAAATCCCGATCCCAAAAATCGGAATAGCTACTCATCCCACTCAATTTGTGATAAGATAGCAAACGGATTTTATGACGAATGACATTAGAATTTTGAGGTGAAATTATGGAATGGAAAATTGGCGATGTGACGATTCCTAATCGTTTGGTTGTTGCCCCAATGGCTGGGGTGACCAATTCTGCATTTAGAATTATTTGTAAAGAGTTTGGTGCTGGACTGGTTGTTTGCGAAATGATTTCTGATCGTGGAATTATGTATAAGAATCAGAAGACATTGGATATGATGTTTGTTGATCCTAAGGAACATCCAATGAGTATCCAAATTTTTGGCGGGACTAAAGAAACCCTGGTTCAAGCTGCCAAATTTGTTGATCAGAATACCGCTGCCGACATTATTGATATTAACATGGGCTGCCCAGTGAATAAGGTGGTTAAAACCGATGCAGGCGCTCGCTGGTTGCTGGATCCTAAGAAGGTCTACGAAATGGTTTCTTACGTCACAGACGCTGTTAAGAAGCCGGTTACGGTCAAAATGCGAACTGGTTGGGACGAAGACCATATTTTTGCAGTTGAGAATGCTCTTGCCGCTCAAAAAGCTGGGGCGGCTGCTTTGGCGATGCATGGTCGGACTCGCAAACAAATGTATATGGGCCATGCTAACTGGGATATTCTCAAGCAAGTTGCAAATGAGTTGACGATTCCGTTCATGGGCAATGGGGATGTGAGGACCCCTCAGGATGCCAAAAAGATGTTGGATGAAGTCGGTGCTGACGCTGTCATGATGGGTCGGGCAGTTGAAGGCAATCCCTGGATTTTGAAGCAAACTAAGTACTATTTGGAAACTGGTGAAATGTTGCCTGAACCAACTCCTGCTGAAAAAATTGCAACTGCAAAAGAGCATCTTCATCGATTGGTTGAACTCAAGGGCGATTATGCCGGTTCCCATGAATTTAGGGGTCAATCCAGCTATTACTTGAAGGGAATCTCTCACTCTGCACGAACTAAGGTTGCCCTTGTCAACGCTGACGGTGAGCAAGCGATGGATGATATTTTTAACGAATTTTTAGAGAAAAATGCTGAGCGAAATGCCCGCCATCACCAAATTGCCCAATAATTTTGTGTTATGATTATTAATAGCTTAATACCACCTAGGAGGTTTCACATTGGCGAAAGATAAAGAAATGAACGATCAAATGATTGTTCGTCGACAGAAGATGGATGAATTAAGAGAGGAAGGAATTGATCCTTTCGGCCACCGATTCGTTCGGTCTCATCTTGCAGAACAACTGCATGATGAATTTGATGGCTTTGATAAAGACGACCTGATGGTCCAAGACAAAAAAGTGACTGTTGCCGGTCGGATGATTGCTAAGCGAGGTAAAGGTAAAGTTGGCTTTGCTGACTTAAAGGACCGAACTGGCAAGATCCAGATCTACGTTCGAAAAGATATTGTAGGCGAAGATATTTACCACATCTTTAAGCGATCTGATATTGGTGATCACTTAGGTATCTCTGGTCAAATCATCAAGACTGACATGGGTGAATTGACCGTTCGTGCCGAATCTGTGACATTTTTGTCAAAGGCACTTCGACCACTTCCTGATAAGTATCATGGTCTTAAAGACAAGGAACAGCGTTATCGTCAACGTTATCTTGATCTGATTTCCAATCAGGATAGCTTTGATCGGTTCCAAAAGCGGACTAAAATTATTTCCGCAATCCGCCATTATTTGGATTCTAATGATTATTTAGAGGTTGAAACGCCTGTTTTACATAATCAAGCAGGTGGTGCGAATGCCCGGCCATTTATCACGCATCATAATGCGCTCGATATTGACCTTTATTTGAGAATCGCTTTGGAATTGCATCTGAAGCGGCTTATTGTTGGTGGCATGGAACGGGTTTATGAAATTGGCCGTGTTTTCAGAAATGAAGGAATGGATACCCGTCATAATCCTGAATTTACCATGCTTGAGTCATATGTTGCCTATTATGATTTTCATGATGTTATGGATGAAACAGAAGGCATTGTGAAGGCGGCGGCAGCGGCTGTGACGAATGACAATGTAATTACTTACCAAGGCCATACGATCGATTTGAATCAAACTTTTAAACGTGAGCACATGGTAGACGCCATTAAGCATGTAACGGGAATTGATTTTTGGAAGCCAATGTCTGATGATGATGCTAAAAAGCTTGCCGATGAAAATCATGTCCATTATGAGAAGTGGTGGAAGACTGGCCATATTATCAACGCTTTCTTTGAAGAAAAAGTTCAGAATACTTTGGAGCAACCAACTTTCATCTATGGTCACCCAGTCGAGATTTCTCCACTGGCTAAGAAGAATCACGACGACCCTCGCTTTACGGACCGATTTGAATTGTATGCTGTTGGTAGTGAGTTTGCCAATGCCTTTTCTGAATTAAATGATCCAATTGACCAAAAGCAACGTTTTGAAGCTCAAGTTAAAGAGCGTCAAGAGGGTAATGATGAGGCAGAAGGTATTGACGAGGATTATGTAGAAGCCTTGGAGTATGGTATGCCGCCTACAGGTGGACTTGGAATTGGGATTGATCGTTTGGTGATGTTGCTTACCGATGCACCTTCGATTCGAGACGTCATTTTATTCCCAACTATGAGGCCGGAAGACAACACAACAACTGAATAATTTAGCTTAAATTATGAACATCCGTTTTTTAACGGGTGTTTTTTATATTTCCTCTTGACGTGTAGTCAATTTTTCGGTATATTTATAGATGCTGTTTCGGACATGTGTCATCCATGATAAGCGATTTCGTTTAAAAAAGTTATTGACACAAAAAAGACAGCGTGGTATATTTAAATAGTTGTCGCGAAGGACATATGAGTTTTCAAAACAACATTGTAGACCTTTGAAAACTGAACAAAATTTTCGACAAACAAATGTGCAGGACGTTCCGATTCATTTCGGAACCAAACATTTGCGAAGTCAATTCGTAAAACAAGTAATAAATATAATCATGAGCTACAACAGGCTTATCATTTTAAAAAGTATTTTAAGATGAGAGTTTGATCCTGGCTCAGGACGAACGCTGGCGGCGTGCCTAATACATGCAAGTCGAACGCGTCT